>JAAZVY010000004.1 GCA_018623195.1 Flavobacteriaceae bacterium
GCCTGCGAGATCAAGAACTACGATGTGCAAGAGCACTTTGATCGTAAGGAGGCTCGTAAACTCGACCCTTTTACTCAGTATGCTATGATTGCTGCTGATGAGGCGATTTCAGATGCAGACTTGCAGATAGAGAAACTAGATAAGTACCGAGTAGGGGTGATTTGGGGTGCTGGTATTGGAGGGTTAGAAACCTTCCAGAATCAGATTCTCGATCATGCAAGCGGAGATGGAACTCCAAAGTTCAACCCATTCTTTATTCCTAAAATGATCGCGGATATCGCTCCAGGGCATATTTCGATTAAGCACGGTTTCATGGGCCCTAATTATACGACAGTTTCGGCTTGTGCCTCTTCGGCTAATGCGCTAATTGACGCACTGAATACCATTCGAATGGGTTACTGTGATGTAGTTGTGAGTGGAGGTTCAGAAGCGGCCGTTAACCTTTCAGGGGTTGCTGGGTTCAATGCGATGCACGCTCTTTCAACAAACAATGATAGTCCAGAGACGGCTTCGAGACCATTTGACGCAACACGAGATGGGTTTGTATTGGGAGAAGGCGCTGGAGCATTGATTTTAGAAGAATTAGATCATGCAATTGCTCGTGGCGCTAAAATTTATGCTGAGGTCATTGGAGGTGGATTGTCAAGTGATGCCTACCATCTAACCGCTCCGCATCCTGACGGATTAGGAGTAATTCGCGTTATGGAGAACTGTCTGAAAGATTCTGGAATCAAACCAGAAGACGTAGACGCAATCAATACACACGGAACTTCAACTCCTCTCGGTGACGTTGCTGAATTAAAAGCAATTTCTACCGTATTTGGAGATCATGCACCGAATATTAATATTAATTCCACTAAATCGATGACTGGCCACCTTTTGGGAGCGGCTGGAGCTATCGAGGCGATTGCCTCTACGCTTTCCATTGTGAATGGAATTGTACCTCCTACCATTAACCACAGTGTAGTAGATGAGCGAATTGATAGTCGCCTGAATTTAACCCTGAACCAAGCTCAAAAGCGCGATGTTACTATCGCGATGAGCAACACGTTCGGTTTTGGCGGTCACAACGCTTGTGTGGTACTGAAAAAATATAACGCCTAAGAAATGATATTTAAGCGAAGACCCAGAAAGGCTTTATCCGCAGAGGATAAGGCTTTTCTCGTCGAGCTTAAGGAAATTCTTGGGTTCTCTCCAAACGACCTTACTTACTATCAAAGAGCTTTTGTTCATCGTTCGATGAATCTTAAAGACGAGAAGGGAGCTCCTGTTAATTATGAACGTTTAGAATTTCTTGGTGACGCCATGATTGGGGTTATTATATCTAAACATCTGTTTAAGGAAGTGCCCACGGGCGATGAGGGTTATTTAACTAAAATGCGCTCTAAAATTGTTAGTCGTATTCACCTTAATGAATTAGGTAAAGAACTTTCGTTAGACCGTTTTTTAAAAAGTAAAATTGCCAAGGAGCAGTTCGGAGACAATCTCTACGGTAATTTATTCGAGGCTCTGGTCGGCGCCATTTATCTCGATAGAGGCCACGATTATTGCGAACGCTTTCTAGAAAAACGTGTAATTACTCCCCATGTTGACATTGAGCGTTTGGAGGGTAAAGTAATGTCTTATAAGAGTTTGATGATTGAGTGGTGTCAAAAACACAAACACTCGTTTAGCTTCGAAGTTTTTGATGACACGGGAGGAGAAGAGAAAACTCATTTTGGGGTGCGTTTCATTGTTGATGGAAAAGTAATTGCTCGAGCAAGAGAAACGGCGAAAAAGCGCGCAGAAGAGAAGGCGGCCAAAAGGGCCTTTTTCGCGCTTCAGGATACCATTAATAAGAAGTAATGGCTAAACACGTACTTAGCTTGGATCTCGATGACGAGCCACTTACGATTATTGCTGTACACAGCGGTGAAGAAGATTATCGTTTAGTATATTGGCTCAATCAAAGCCTCAATCTTAGGCTTCAAAGAGAGGTTGAAGACCTAGAATTTGCGAATCATATCTTTGCGCCATGGTATGTGTTTGAAAACGAATTAGAGTTTACCCGATTCGTGCTTTTGCCTAATAAAATAGAAGGAGACACTGAAGACCAAGAGATCGATTTATTTTCAGGCGGATTTAAGCAGGTACACTACGTATTGCCTGAATTTAAAAAAGCGAACTATCTTTTGAAGGTTGAAGGTGTATCTGATAAAGATTTAACCGAAATATTGAATAAACTTAAGGGTTTGCCTGAGATAGTAATGGCGTATGCTTTAAATTCGCAGCAAATCAAATCAAGGACGAACTTAATTTTCTAATGAATATGCAAGAACGTAAGAAAACCAAAATATTAGCTACTCTAGGCCCAGCAACCGCTTCGAAGGAGGTTTTACGCAAGATGATGTTAGCAGGAGCTGATGTGTTTCGTATCAACTTTTCTCATGCCGACTACGATGCGGTAAGAGAGCGAGTAGAAATGATACGAGAACTGAATGAGGAGCTCGGCCGTAACACAGGAATTCTTGCAGATCTTCAGGGTCCAAAACTTCGTGTTGGAGTAATGGAGGACGGTATTGAGGTTGCCCCTGGCGATCGAATTGCATTTAAAACGGGAGAGAAGTTTGTCGGAAACAAGGAAGCGGTTTACATGACCTATCCCGAATTTCCAAGAGATGTAAAGCCTGGTGAACGAATTCTCCTTGATGATGGAAAGTTAATTTTTAGAGTGGCTGAGACCAACGGTACAGATACTGTTGTTGCCGAGGTTGAACAAGGAGGACCATTAAAATCTAAGAAGGGAGTTAATCTTCCTAACACGGATATTTCACTTCCTGCACTTACTCCTAAAGATATCGAGGATGCGATCTTCGCCATTTCACTTCAGGTCGATTGGCTTGCGCTTTCTTTTGTTCGTCATGCGCAAGACATCAAAGACCTTCAAGAACTGATTGAGAAGCATTCAGATTACAAGATTCCGATCATCTCTAAAATCGAAAAGCCAGAAGCAATTACGAATATAGACGAGATCGTTGCTCTTAGTGATGGAATTATGGTTGCACGTGGTGATTTAGGGGTTGAAGTACCTGCTGAAGAAGTTCCTTTGCTTCAGAAGCAACTTGTTCAAAAGTCAAAAGAAGCACGTATCCCGGTAGTTATCGCTACGCAGATGATGGAGACCATGATGGACAGTTTAACACCTACCCGTGCTGAAGTAAACGATGTTGGAAATTCTGTAATGGACGGAGCAGACGCGGTTATGCTTTCAGGAGAGACTTCTGTAGGGCAATATCCTGTTGAGGTAGTCGCTAAAATGGCATCCATCATTCGTGCTGTAGAAAACGTAGATACTTTCTGTTCTCAAGCTAAGCCTTCACTAATTCGTACCAATCGCTTCGTTTCAAAAGCCGTGTGTCATCACGCCGCGCTACTTGCCAATGAGGTAGAAGCGAAAACGATTATGACTCTTACGAATTCTGGTTATACCGCGTTTCAGGTGTCTTCTTGGAGACCGAAATCATTCATTTTAGCTTTTACCGATAACCGTAGAATATTAGGACGCCTAAATCTTCTGTGGGGTGTTTATGCACACTACTATGATAAATACGGATCTACCGACGAAACGGTGGAAGACATCATTGATATCGCAAAAGAAAACCAGTATCTAGAAAAAGGAGACATGGCGATAACCTTAACCTCTATGCCTATAGAGAAAAAAGGAATGGTAAATAGCCTTCGAGTTACTGAAGTAGAATAAGCTTCTGAGATGAAGCCTGAGATCGAACGAAAATTTCTACTAACCTCTGAACAAGCCTTAGCCTTAAAAGCTGAGGCTACTCATAAGAAAAAGTTGAAGCAAGGTTATCTTGCCGAAGGAGAGCATGTCATCTTACGCGCCCGTATTTCAGACGATAATGCCTATTTAACGATCAAGGAAAAGGCTCAGGGTAGCTCGAGACTAGAGCTTGAAACTTCGATTGAGTTATCTGATGCAGAAAAGCTACTCGACCTTTGTTCTAATCAGATTGAAAAAACGAGACATCTGATCAAACGAGACTATCTAATAGAACTTGACGAATTTCATGCCGAAAATGAGGGACTCTGGCTCGCTGAGATTGAGTTCAACTCTATTGAGGAGTCTGAAAGTTTTATCCCCCCTGCTGAGTTAGGCAAAGAGGTTACCGATGACTACCGGTACTACAATTCTTATCTAGTGGATCACCCCTATACCCGTTGGTAATTTTTAGTGGAGTCCTTTAAATTGCTCTAAAAAACGAAGGTCATTCTCGCTTAGCAGTCTGATATCAGGGATTTGATGCAATAATAAGGCGATTCGATCGATACCCATTCCGAATGCATATCCTGAGTATTCTTCAGGGTCGATACCACAGTTTTTCAGCACATTAGGATCAACCATTCCACAACCCATGATTTCTAACCATCCGGTACCCTTGGTCATACGGTAATCGGTTTCAGTTTCAAGACCCCAGTATACATCCACCTCTGCACTGGGTTCAGTGAATGGGAAATAAGAAGGTCGAAGACGAATCTCTGATTTTCCAAAAAGCTCCGTAGTAAAGTATTGTAGGGTCTGTTTTAGGTCAGCGAAGGATACATTTTTATCGATGTATAGACCTTCGATCTGATGAAAGAAACAATGTGATCTTGCTGAAATAGCCTCATTCCTGTACACTCTTCCTGGCGAAATGGTACGAATAGGAGGCCTATTTTCTTCCATGAAACGCACCTGAACTGATGAAGTATGTGTTCTAAGAAGAATGTCAGGATCGGTCTGAATGAAAAAGGTGTCTTGCATGTCTCTTGCCGGATGGTGATCAGGCAAATTGAGTGCAGTAAAATTGTGCCAGTCATCTTCGATTTCTGGTCCTTCAGAAACAGTAAAACCAATCGTTGAAAAAATGTCGATGATGCGGTTTCTAACAATAGAAATAGGGTGTCTAGATCCGACTTCGATTGGGAATCCTGGTCGGGTAAGATCTTGTTGTGGCGCTGATTTTCGTTCGTTAGATTTCAGCACTGCTTTTTGTTCATCCAGTTTCTCTTGAACTGTTGATTTGAGTTCATTGACTACCTGTCCGAAAGCTTTTTTGTCTTCAGGAGCGACCGATTTGAAGGCGGCGAAAAACGTGTTTAGTAATCCTTTTTTCCCCAGGTATTCTAATCGAAACGATTCTAGCACCTCAGCAGATGACGCTTCAAACTGTTTGACTTTTTCTATATGGCCTTTAATTTCCTCGATCATGATTCTGAAATATCCGACAAATTTAATAAAACCTCTGAGAGGCCTTAGGCGAGGCCAATTATTATTTGTTATTTTAGGGGAAACGCTAACCGATGAATAATTTAAAGTCTGATTTTCCAGCCAGTATTGTTGTTTTCTTTGTTGCCTTACCTCTTTGTTTAGGGATTGCGTTAGCCTCAGGAGCCCCCCTTATATCTGGGTTAATTGCAGGAATCGTAGGAGGTATTATCGTAGGTTCTTTAAGCGGTTCGCAAATTGGGGTAAGTGGTCCAGCAGCAGGTTTAGCAGCGATCGTATTAACAGCTATTACCAGCTTAGGAGGTTTCGAGACCTTTTTGGTTGCTGTGATTTTGGCAGGAATCTTTCAGATCATCCTAGGGGTAATGAAGGCTGGAGTCATTGGGTATTTCTTTCCAGCATCAGTCATCAAGGGAATGCTTTCAGCCATTGGGATCATTATCATTCTAAAGCAAATACCACATTTTTTCGGTTATGATGCAGACTGGGAGGGAGACCTTAGCTTTATCGAGGCGGATGGTAGTAACACCTTTAGTCGTCTTCTTATGACGGTGAAACAAATTAGCACCGGCTCTACCATCATTTCTGTTATTTCTTTAGCTCTATTAATTCTATGGGATAAAGTGCTTATTCACAAGGGCCCAATTTTCAGAATTATTCAGGGACCTATCGTCGCTGTTGCACTGGGAATTATTTACTCTATATCTTTTGCAGGTGATGCTAACTTAGGAATTTCACCTGAGCATCTAGTAGCTGTGCCTATTTTCGACTTAGGAGCGGGAATAACAAGTCAACTCACCTTTCCAAACTTCGCCGCAATTCAAAATACTGAGGTTTGGATAGTCGCTGTTACGATTTGTGTAGTAGCTAGTTTAGAAACGCTACTTTGTGTGGAGGCAACAGACAAATTAGATCCACATAAAAGAGTAACTCCAACGAATCGAGAATTATTTGCACAAGGTGTGGGTAATGTTATCTCAGGCGCCATTGGAGGCCTCCCAATTACTCAAGTAATTGTTCGAAGCTCGGCCAATATTCAGTCCAGAAATAAGACCAAGGCTTCTGCTATTATTCACGGATTTCTGCTGCTTATTGCCGTATTTATTTTACCAAATGTTATTAATCTTATTCCCTTATCAGTCCTAGCCGCTATACTGTTAATGGTAGGATATAAACTGGCTAAACCTGCGCTATTCAAATCGATGTATCGTCTAGGGAAAAAGCAGTTTATTCCTTTTATCGTTACGATTGTAGGTATTGTGTTTACCGATCTATTGATAGGTATCATTATGGGTCTAGCAACCTCTCTGGTAATTATTCTTCTTGAAAGCTTTAACAACTCTCACTTCATGCATTTGAAGAAAGAAGAGAGCTTAAGTAGTATTGTGTTAGCCGAAGAGGTGACCTTTTTTAATAAGGCCGCTATACTAAAATCTCTTCAAGAAATCCCAAATGGAAATAAGCTCGAAATTGATTTTAGAGCAACGGTGTTCATCGATTACGACGTTATCGAGATTCTTCATGAATTCCAAGAAAAGGCCTCAGAAAGAGACATCTCAATAACCTTCATCTTTGAAAATGAGAAGGTTGAGTCGCCAACGAATTTAATTGAACGACTCTTAAACAAGAGAAAAGTTCAAGCTTAGTAAGGGCTTAATCGAGGAAACTCACTTTGCCTGTACCAACATCGTACATGGCTCCTACGATAGTGATTTTACCCTCTTCTTCTAAGCGTCTTAGAACGTTAGATTTTACGCGAATATTTTCTACCGATCGGTAGACGTTATTTTTTGCCACTTCATTCACAAATAGAAGGTTTGAAGAATTACGCATGGCGGGATCATTAGGTTCAACAGTCTCCTTTACAGAGGCATTGATTTTTGAAAGTAGACTGGTTAGATTACCTAACTCGACACTGTCACAGGCTCCTTTAACCGCGCCACACGAGGTATGACCCAGAACGACAATGGCTTTAGATCCTGCTGCGGCACATCCAAACTCTAAGCTGCCTAAAATATCTTCATTAATAATATTACCTGCCACAGTTGCAACGAAAAGCGATCCAATCCCTTGATCAAATACGGTAGTTGCAGGTACTCTAGAATCAATACAGCCTACAATACACGCAAAAGGAAATTGTCCTTTCGAAGTCTCTTCAACCTGCGAAAGCAAGTCTCGTTCTCTCATCTCACGATTAACAAATCTTTTGTTGCCCTCCTTTAATAGTTCGATGGCTTCTTTTGGAGTCAATTTCGATTGACTTTCTGCTGTTTGAGTTGGCATGACAAGTAAATTTAGATCTTACCTAAAAGGTAGCAAATTTTCTAAATAAACTACTACTCTCGAATAAATCGAATTGATGAAGTCGTAATCCAACCCGATTGACCGTTGGCAATCTCGATTTTTTGAAAGTTTTCAAAAGTTTCTAGTGGTTTTACCTTGGTACCTTCGTGTAATTCGAAAGCAACAGGTGCATCCATTTTTGGATCACTAAGCACGGTTACGGCAGGCTCAAATACAATAGCATATTGCTCTGATCGTTCGTTACTCTGAATAAAAAGATGAGTCAAAAAGGCCATTGAGGCAATTATCAGACTGGGGGTGGCAATTTTTCCTAAACGGGGTTTAACCGTTTTTGCAATGACAAATATTAGCGCGAAAAAAAGACTAGTCACAGCCCAACCTTCACTGTTCATCAGACCTGCAAAAAACGTATAAACTCGTTTTTTAATAGAGTCTGGTAGTGGTTCAATTCGGTCGATTCGTTGATTCTCTGCGAACTGCAAATTCGTTAGTAGATCAGCATCCTTCTTGAAGTGTAGTAAACCCTTTTCGTAATAGAGAATACTTGATGCGGTTTGGCCATTTTTATAATAGGCGTTACCTAAATTTAAATAGACTTCTTTTGAATGTAGTCCTTCAGCTAATACCTCCTGATAAGCTTTTATGGCAGCATCATAATCCTCTTCAAGATATGCTTTGTTACCGGTCTCAAAGGCTACTATTCCTTTTTCAAAACCAGCTTCTTGCGCGGTAATCGATAGGCTTAAAAAAAGTATAATAAGTAGGGTTAAGCTTCGCATGGGTTTATAAAAGATCGTCAATGATATTATGAAGTATTTTTAAATCTTCTTCGAATGGAGCACTTGCCGAGCCACTGTATTTTACCATAAGGATTCGGTCGTTAATGGTATTTATTCGCTCAATTAGTTGGGAGTCAGCATCCAGTGTCTGAAGTTTTTCTTCACGCTCCTGTTTAGAGGCCGTAGACAAATCGACTCCTGAATACTTTTCTAGACATAAGAATAGAATTTCAGATGCGATAGAATAAAACTCAGGGTTTTGTTCTTTGGCTAGTTTGTTTGCTCGTTTTAAAAGCGCTTTGATTTTTTTCGGAAGCGCCTTTTTAGCTCCTTGACCTGAAGATCCTAGACGTGTTTTAAGAGCGTTTATAATAGAACTTATGGTGAACCCTAATAGAACGAGCAGCGTCAAGATAATATAATAGGCATTGCTCTCAAACCAGGGAGAACTAACTATCGCAACGAGACTTGTTTGGTAAGCATTCGATTTAAATCCAGAAGTAACAGGGGTGCTTTGCTCAACTATTGGTGCTGTTGCGCTTGTGTTAGGAAGCAGCGTACTTCCTTCTACAGTAAGATCAAAAGGCTCACTACTTAATGTTTTGTAGCTTCTTGAGTTCGGATCGAAATAGGTAAACTCAAGTGCATCGACAGGATAACTTCCAGCATATCTCGGTACCACAGTATACGAGTTGGTCACCGATCCGTTCATGCCTTCTCTGTTTACCCTTACATTATCGGTATATTCGGGGTCATACTTTTCGAGTGCTGAGGGTAAACTTAATTCAGGGATAGAGAGTAATTTAAGATTCCCTTTCCCATTAATTTTAACCTTGATTTGAGTTGATTCATTAGCCTCTAAGCTGGTTCTGCTTGCGTCTACTGACAGCTTAAAATCTCCTACCGCTCCACTAAAATTTAAAGGTTTACCTTCTTCGGGCAACTCCCTCACATTGATGCTGAGATCACCCGCTTTGACTGTTTTAGTTGCCGATCTCATAATCGGATCACCAAAGAAATCTCTTCTCCCGGTAGGTATTTGGACATAGAGTTCAAGTGCAAATGGATCTAATGCCAACGAACCAGATTTTTGAGGGTATAAAACCACGGTTTTTAAGTCTACCGCGTTGAAACTTTCGTTTCTGAAGGTGGTTCTTCGCGTTTCGTATTCTTTTATAGGCAGGTCTTGACTCCAGAAATTTTTATAGGTCGGATTCTCAACAGGGATAAAATTATTAATGTACACCCTCGGAGAAAAATAAAGGGTATAGGTCACCAAAACTCCTTGATTTAAGTATGGCCTGTCATTGGATAGTGTCGCAACTAGGTAAAGGCTTTCATCGGCGATATCTTGCGCTGTCTTTGGAGCATTAGGGTTATCGATGGGCTCTGTCACTAGAACCGTTTTAGGGTCAGTGGTATAAACGGTATTATCGATGGTTATTGACGCGCTATCAATGATTAATTGTCCTTGCTTTTTAGGTCTAAGAACATAGGTATACGATTTAGAAAAACTTCGCTTGCCATTGATAAAAGAGGAGCTAATCGATTGTGAAGGACCCATGAGTACCTCAAAATTCTCAAAGGAAGGTGCTTCAAAAAAATCACCATCCTTATTCATTTCAAAAGAAACTCTTAGGCGTTCATTTTGGCCTAATTTAGCTTTACTCAAGACCGCTTCGAACTTGATGTCATTGTCCTGAGCCTTTACGACTAGACTGAAAAGAGAAAATAAGAGTACTGCCCAGCGTTTCATCACCAATCTTTTTCAACTTTCAATTTACGACCTTGAACCTTTTTAGCGTTCATTTTTTCTTGCACTTTATTCTCTTCGTTTTGAAGCGCCTGTAATAGGTTTTCTATCTGTTGTTTAGAAAGTTCCTGAGGTTTAGGGTTCCCTTGAGGCTGCTTATCTTCTGGTCGTTTTCCTTGCTCCTGTTTTTGATCTCCTTCCCCTTTTTTCTGTTCTTCCTTTTCAGAACCATCTCCCTTCTCCTCCTCTGACTCTTTCTCTTTTTCTTTGGAGTCTCCTTGATCACCTTCTTTCTCTTGATCCCCCTCTTTATCCTCCTGATCGTTCTCTTTATTTTCCTCGTTTTCTTGTTGATCCTGTTGATCTTGATCTTGGTTTTGATCCTGGTTTTGATCCTGATTCTGTTCTTGCTGTTGCTCTTGTTCTTCTTTTTTCTTTTTTGCTAAAGCGAGATTATACCGAGTTTCCTCATCTGTGGGATCATTTCGAAGCGCCTGTTTATAGGCTTCTATCGCATTATCGTATTCTTCCTTTTGCATATAGACATTGCCTATGTTGTGGAATGCTTTATGCGAGAGATCGGGTTGTGAGCTTCGATTTGCCGCTTCTTTTAGGTGGCCAAAAGCTTCTTCAATGTGATTCTCCTTATAGAGTGTTGTGCCCAGATTATAAGGGGCCTCAGCATAGGTGGTATCAATAGCCGCCGCCTTTCGAAATAACTGCTCAGCTTTCGTTGGGGCGCCTATCTTATCGATTCCACTATTATTGAGCTTTTCAACTTCTAAACGCTGGCCATTTGCAATGAGCCCCACGAATACGACGATATGAAAGAGTATTTGCTTTTTCATTTTCGAAACCATTGTAGTTTACGCTCAGGAATTAAGAATTCAATGACTAAAATAACAAAGGCAATGGCGATGAACCATTGAAATTGATCTTTATAATTAGAATAGGTCTGCGTTTCAAATGCGGTTTTGTCTAGTTGCGCTAGAAAATCGCTAATTGTCGCTATCGTTGCTTCAGTGGTAGGGGTATCGATATAAATACCGTTGGTGCTGTTTGCCAATACCTCCAATACTTCTTTATTCAGCTTTGAGATAACTACATTGCCTTCACTGTCTTTTTTAAAACTACCTTTTGCTAGTCCTCCTACGGGAATTGGGCCTCCAGAGGTGGTGCCTGTTGCAACGGTGATGATTTGAATGTTCGCCTGGTTTGCGATTTCGGCAATGATATCTACTCCTGTCTCATTGTGATCTTCTCCGTCAGATAATAAAATGAGCACTCTGCGAGTCTCGGCATTTGGGTCGAAAAAAGTACCAGCAAGCTTAACTGCTTCTAAGATAGCTGTTCCTTGCGAAGACATCATGTCTGTATTCACTCCTTTAAGAAACATGCGTGCGGCTCCATAGTCTGTTGTGATGGGTAGCTGCGGAAAGGCAGAGGCTGCGTAAGTAATGATTCCTACTCGGTCTCCCTTTAGCTCAGAAAGTGTTTCTGCAACAATGCGTTTTGCCTTTTCGATACGATTTGGGGCGATGTCCTCAGTTAGCATGCTCTTCGAGACATCAATGGCAAATACTAGATCAACTCCTTCTCTTTTGACCGTACCTAATTGTGTTCCGATTTTAGGATTGGCTAATCCAATAAAAGCAAAATAGATGGCGAGAAGTGTAAGAATGCGTTTTAGTAAGAGATTTTTATTACTTCGAAGAGGTGCGAGTCTTTCTAGCATTTGATCTCTCAACTTCTCGTCGGGCTGGGCTTTTTTTAGGGTATGCTTTTGCCATGCTCGATACCCTATGAAAAGTAAGGTGATCAGCAGAACAACGATCCCGCCTATAGTGAGGTATTGGGTATGTTCGACTAACATCATGACAGGGCTTCTCTAAAAAGGGTGTGACGTAATAATAGCTCAAGAGCAAGTAGACTTAAAGCAAGAAATACCCAAAATCTAAAATGCTCTTCATAGGTGTAATAACTAAACTCTTCAATTTCGCTCTTTTCTAGCTCGTTGATTTGATCGTAGATGGCTTCAAGGCTTTGGTTGTCAGTGGCTCTGTAGTAGCTTCCGCCAGTAAGCTCTGACACGCCTTTAAGGAGCTCTTCATCGATCTCTACTGAACGCATTCCGTATCTGAACGAACCGTCGGGATTGTAGGCAATCGGGCTTAAGGCATTGCCATTCGTTCCTAGACCAATGGTGTAAATTTTGATGCCATATTCGAGGGCGAGATTGGCAGCAGTTTCAGGCTCAATGAATCCGCTATTATTGACACCGTCTGTAAGCAAAATGATGATTTTTGAAATCGCATCACTCTCTTTTAGTCGATTTACTGCTGTTGCGAGGCCCATTCCGATTGCGGTTCCGTCCTCAATAGCTCCGAAGCTTAATTCAGAAAGTGCAGTGAGCGTAATTGCGGTATCGGTGGTAAGGGGTGTTTTCGTATAACTTTCTCCGGCATAGACAACGAGCCCGATACGATCGCTTTTTCGGTCTTTCACAAAGTCTGAAGCCACTTCTTTCAAGGCTTCAAGTCGGTTAGGTTGCAGATCTTTCGCAAGCATACTCGAACTCACGTCGATGGAAAGAACGATATCTATACCGCTAGAAGTTTTCGTCTTGGTGTTTACTCCAGAGGTTTGAGGCCTTGCTAGTGCCATGATGAGCGAAGCTAGAGCTGCGATACGGAGTACCCAAATTAAAGGGCGTAGTTTAGGTTTTAGACTGCTTGACCGCTTAACTCTTGTAGAAAAATTGAAAAAAACGGATTCTTTTGATGCACTCTTAAGTTTCCATAGTGCAAGTAGTAATACAACTGCGAAAAGTGTAAACCACTCAGGGTTTTTATAAGGAGCTAAAAGTACTTCTCTCATAATTCTGTAGTTACTTTTATAGACTCCATTATTCTAGCGGCTATTTGTTGAGCCCAACGATCTCCTGTAGGGTAGGTAATAACCACTTCCTGAGAAAACCCTTTTCCGCCAAAAATAAGATGGTCAAATGACCGTTCATTCTTGGCTGTATCTAGCGCAGTACCGAATGAATGATAACCGGTGACCTCCTCTTTAGTGTTGTAGATTTCTGACTTGGGTAAAATCGTCGAAAAACCTTCTTCTTCAAATCGAAGCAGCTGTGCTTCTGAAAGAGCAACGAAGTCAATCTCTGACTCACTTTCCCTTTTTTCAATTCGGATAGAGACGGATAAATCTTCATTCAGGTTCCAACTAAATCCTTCCTCGTCTCTAATTAATGCCTCTGGAGCTTCAATACTTACTGGAGGAAAGCCATAACTTGATGATACCCAGGTTTGTTCGTAGGATTTTTTGAACGGATTAAGGGTAATGCTATCCCAAAGATTATGGTAACCGTTGAGGTATCCATATACACCAAGTGATCCTAGCACTAGAATTAAGGTTGAAACGGCGATGATTATACGCTGTTTTACTCGATTTTTCTTTTGAGGCACGATGGTAAGTGCTTCTAACTTTCTTAGGTAACCTTCCTCGTAGGCCTCTATCGTTTGACTGACAAGTAAAAGGTCAGCACTTCGCTGCTCATCGGTTACCGATTGTTTCGCGAACTTGTAGAGTTCGGCCCGATTAAGTAGCTCCTTCAAACCCGTCTGTTGCTCCTTAGGCTGCTGGTAATAAGGCTCGTTTTGGCCGAGACTATCTAGTAGGCCAATGAGCTCCTTAGAGGTTCTCTGTTCTGTAGATAATGAGAGTCTTCTATGCAAATAGGTTTTAAAAATAGAGGTTGCAGAATAGTAAATAGATGCAGCTTCGACCACTTCTATCTGCCTTAGACGATCAATGGAATGGATTGCCTCTTCAAAAGGGCTGATCACTTTTTTCTTTTCACGAGATCTTTTGAAATAAATAAGAAGGCCGATCACGATCAGAGCGATGATGAGCACGTAAGGCCAATAACTCTTCGATTCAGGAACTTTTTGACCAAGAGGTTTAATGTCGAACAGGCCTTGGGCGGTCGTATCGACGACTACATCGTTAATTCGAACAGGAATTGCCTCGGTAGTGTACGGATTTCTATTAATGGTGATTTGTTGGGGAGCAATCAGATAGTCTCCAGCATCAAACTGAGTAATCTTATAGGTTTTACGAAGCGATAATTGAGGTCTTTTAGATAAGGTATCGATGGCGGATTCATTGACCACCTCGAGCGGATAAAAGGTTTGCCCTTCTGGAAATAAAATCAAGGCCTCAGGATCAGCAGAAGCGCTAAGCTGTAATTCAATTTGTTCCCCGATGAGAAGACTATCCCGATCTATCGAGGCGGTTACTTCTTGACCGTATCCTTGATGAATAACTAGAGCAAGAACCAGTAATGAGATGATCTTATATGTTGATAAGAAGCTTTTCATTAGCGATGCTTTGCCTTAAAGAACTGTAGTAGTTTAGAAATATGATCCTCATTTAATTCACAACTTACCATTGGAGCTCCTACTTGAGCAAAGCTCTTTTCAAAGTAGGACACGGCTGAATCAATGTCGTTGGTGTAGGTTTTAGCAATGCTTTTTGACCCGGTATCTACGTAAGTGATGGTATCCTCTTCTAAGGATCTCATAGGAATCAAACCTAAATTAGGCATTGCCATTTCGAGAGTATCATAGATACGGAATCCATTCACATCGTGTCGCTTTGCCAAAATTCGCAGCGATTTTTCGTAGCCAGTATCTAGAAAGTCAGATAGTACAAAGACAATGGTTTTCTTTTTAAGATAACCAGAAAGAGAAGAGAGCGCTTTGTCGATACTCGTTTTCTGTGCAGGTTTCGAGGGGTCAGAAAGAACGAGGAGTTCTCTGATGATTCGTAGAAGATGGGCTTTGCCCTTTTTTGGAGGTAAGAAAAGCTCGACCTCGTCAGAAAAAGCAAGTAACCCAACTTTATCATTGTTCTGTAGGGCAGAGAATGCCAGAATTGCTGCGATCTCAATGCTTTTTTCAAGTTTGGTAGTTTCGCCACTACCGAAAAGACCAGACGAACTAACATCTACAGCCAGCATTAAGGTGAGTTCGCGTTCTTCTTCAAAAACCTTTGAATAGGGCTCTCTATTTCGTGCCGTAACATTCCAGTCAATCGTTCTTACATCATCCCCGTATTCGTACTTTCTTACTTCACTAAAGGTCATACCCCTGCCTTTGAAAGAAGAATGGTATTCTCCTCCAAAAACATGGTCAGAAAGCCTACGAGTTTTAAGAGCAATCTTTCGAACTCGGGCAAGAATGTCAGAGACTTCTAGCATGTTGATTATTAAGGTACTTTGACCGCTTCGAGAACTTGTTCGATAATTTGAACGCTTCCGATCGATTCAGCTTCAGCCTCGTAGGTTAACCCGATACGATGTCTGAGCACATCAAAAATTACCGCTCTAACATCTTCAGGAACCACGAATCCTCTTCCCTGAATGAACGCATAACACTTCGCTGCTTTTGCAAGACTGATACTACCTCTTGGTGAAGCTCCGAAACTTATTAGTGACTTTAGATGAGCTAAACCGTAATTTTCAGGATACCTGGTCGCAAAGATTAGATCAACGATATATTGCTCAATCTTTTCATCGAGATATACTTCGTTGACACTTTCTTGGGCCTTGAGGAGGTCCTTAGTGCTTAGTATAGCGCTTATCTTATGAGTAGTAGAAGCTAAATTTTGTCGAATAATTAGCTGCTCATCCTCTCTTTTCGGATAATCAATGACCACTTTCAACATGAAACGATCTACCTGAGCCTCAGGCAAGGTGTAGGTTCCTTCTTGTTCAACAGGGTTTTGGGTGGCCATTACAAGAAAGGGTTGATCTAGTTTAAAGGTTTCATCACCGATAGTCACTTGCTTTTCTTGCATGGCTTCTAACAGGGCTGACTGAACCTTTGCGGGTGCACGGTTGATCTCATCTGCCAAAACGAAATTGGCAAAAATGGGACCCTTCTTAACGTTAAAGGCCTGTTCATTCATGTTATAGATTACCGTCCCAATCACATCGGCTGGCAACAGGTCAGGAGTAAACTGAATTCTACTAAAGCTACCTTTTACTGCCTTTGAAAGCGTATTAATTGCCAAGGTTTTCGCAAGACCCGGAACTCCTTCGAGTAATATGTGACCTTTGGCTAGTAGACCAATTAAGAGGCTATCTACCATGTGGTTTTGCCCGACAATCGCCTTCGACACCTCGTTTCTCAATGCCGAAATAAAAGCACTATCTCGTGCTATTTTCTCGTTTAACTCACTAATATCTACACTCATTTCACTCTGTCTTAGGTTTAGAGGGCGCAAATTCTAAATTCTTATTGCTTTCCCTTGTTAATGATAGGTTAAAAATGCCTGATTTAATAAGGTTTTCACAAAGTTTTGGCTTTTATAAAGTTGTAACTTATAGCCTGAAAAACGGATCACTATGAAAAAACACTCACTGGTTGTTGGGACGATGACATGGGGTTGCTGGGGAAGCGCCCTAAACACCACAGAAATGGCTAATCGTATAGAAGGAGCCCTAGAATTGGGCTTAAACCGATTTGATCATGCCGATATCTATGGAGATTACACTACTGAAGCAGAATTTGGAGCGGCTTTAAAACAGGCTAATGTGGCTAGAGAAGATATTGAGTTAATTACCAAGTGTGGGATTCAAATGACCAGAGGTAGAGCTAATAAAGTCAAGCATTATCAATACGATACCGCTTATATTATTGAGTCGGCAGAGCAAAGCTTAAGAAATCTAGGTACCGAATATCTCGATCTTTTTCTATTGCATAGGCCGAGCCCGTTGCTCGATACTGAAGAGGTGGGTCTAGCTGTTGCAACGCTTTTAGATCAAGGAAAGATAAAGTCGTTTGGCTTATCAAATTTTCTTCCGCATCAGGTTGAAAGTGTCATGCGATTTGCTCCAGTAGAAGCTAATCAGATACAGTGTTCGATCACTCACACTGATTCGATGTACGATGGTACTCTAGATCAGGCGAAGCACTTGAATATCGAACCGATGGCTTGGTCACCACTAGGAGTCCTGTTTAAAAACCCTGATGACAAGGCCGTGGTTCGCATTAGAGCTGTTGCTGATGATCTAATGAAGAAATATGATACCGATTTAGCAGGCTTAGCGTTGGCTTTTCTGGCGAAACATCCGTCTAAGATTAGCCCGGTGGTTGGAACCACTCAAATCAATCGCCTCGCTGACGCAAAGAAAGGTTTTGAGATAGCGTTAGAGCTCGAAGATTGGTTTGTATTGCTTGAAGCCGCCAAGGGTACAAGAGTTCCTTAGGGTATGATTAATAAGCGTCTTTTAATTAAAAATTTGCTCGCTCATAACGACGAGAATAGTTTTTATGATAAAAAACGCAGTATTTCTATAGGTGAAAAGGAGGGTAAAGCCAAGTTCCTCAAGCA
The DNA here is from genome assembly GCA_018623195.1 of Flavobacteriaceae bacterium. Lineage (GTDB taxonomy): Bacteria > Bacteroidota > Bacteroidia > Flavobacteriales > Flavobacteriaceae > UBA3478. Next base: position 17,504 of record JAAZVY010000004.1, read on the forward strand.
CGTTTGCGCTTTGGCTAATACCAATCCCTTGAACAACTCTTACATAGTGGTTGGGGTCGAGGATTTAGATAGCAGTATCGTTGGTGTTGATTTTTTTGACGACAGCAAAATTCAGAACCTGGTAAATGCTTACTTAGATCATCCGCCCAAGGTTTCGTACGAGAACATTCCTTTCCCGCATTTGCCTGATAATAAGGTGGTGGGTCTTATTACGATTCGATCTTCGGGGAACCTCTGCTCTCTTAGAAAGAACATTTGGAAGTATTATGGAGGAGCTGTTTTCTATCGCGAAGGCAGTATGTCGGTTCCAAAAAACTTCGAGTCTGAATTGCGAGATACCAATTCAACTATCGTTCAAGATTTAGAACGCCATGCAGAAAATAATATTGAACTTACGCTCGATGGGGTGATTGATTTTATTCGAAATCGCCATCCTGATATGCCGAGTGATTACAAGGTTTTCAAAGAGCAATTCGTAGTGTGTTGGGCTGGACAGGTAAAGAAAGTCAAGGACAAGACTTATTATTCACGAGTGGATATCGAATTGATTAATGAACAGGTAAGATTGTTCTATTCTGCCCTTGACGAGATAGAGATTACTTATACCAATGACACTTTCAGTCTAACCGAGTATGTATTTCTTGGGCTTGGAGATAAAAAATATTATCCGCTCGAACGATTAGATATTCGTTTCGAAGAGAACGGTACCTATCAGATGAATACCGAACTTATTTTTGAACCTCCGCGTTACGACACTCGAGAATTATTTCACGTATACAATACGAACAACACTTTGGTTAAGCTTCTTGAGCAAAAGGTTCGGCTCTCTGAAAATCAACTCCTAGATCTAAGACGACTTCCTGACACCTATCTAATCTGTTTCTTAAATGGATTTGAGGAGGCCAAAGAACAGTTAGAAAATGCTAGGGGTCTTATTAAGGCCATAGACCAAGAGGCTTATGCTTCGCTTAAAGAAGCACTTCGAGTAATTCGAAAAGTAAGGTATAACTAGAAGGGCTACATGAGGTCTTTCGCTCTCGGAAGGGCAGCAATGGCTCCATAATTCTGCGCCGTAAATGCCCCAGCTTTGTTGGCGATACTCACCGCTTCGGTCATCCAATCCTTGTCTTTTAACACATTTGTTGATGGTGCTTTGGAAAGGGTGGCGAGCAGACATCCGATAAAAGCATCTCCAGAACCTGTGGTGTCAATTGCTTTGATTGGGATGGTAGGAATCGTTGCTCTTTGATCGCTACCCAAACTCAAAAGGGTTCCTTGCTTTCCAAGGGTGATACAGATCGTCCCGTGGGTCATCCTATGAAAGAATCGGCAAGCCTCCTCTAGATCATCGGTGTTTGCGAGTAGTTTTGCCTCTTCTTCGCTGAGTTTTATAAGGTGAGCCTTCGAGATGAAATGAAGTGATTTTTTTATAAAATCTTCAGGGTTGAATCGGTGTAAATCGTGACGGTAATTAGGGTCAAAACTGATAAGTGCCTCATTGTTTAACGCCTCTTCTAGGTAAGTCGAATAGGTATGTTCTAGGCTCCCACCTAAAAAGGAGGTTGCGGCTCCAAAGTGCACAATTTGCCCTGCTAGCTGGGCGGCTAAGGCCTTGTCATAGGTTAGTTCCCGATCAGCTCCTCTCGAGAATACAAAGTCACGTTCACCATCGGCACCTAGATTTACAAAAGCGAGGGTAGTAAAAGTAGAAACTTGTTGTAAAAAATCGGTACCAACCCCTTCTTCTTCTAGGGTCTCTGTTAGGAAGTTACCAAAAGGGTCGCTACCCACTGCTCCAACAAAATAGCTTTGACCATCAAGACGACTCACTGCAGCGGCTACATTCGCAGGAGCTCCACCGGCTTTTTTCAAGAATTGATCGGTTTTGGCAAGAGAGGGATGCCCTCCTTGCCCAACAAAATCAATCAATAACTCTCCGATACAAAACACCTTCTTCATGGGGTAGATTTTAAGTGCCCAAAGTACTAATTTTGAAGTAAACCGAAAGATTGAAACGCACACTTGCCATCGGAGATATTCACTCCGGAAAAAAGGGACTACAACAGGTACTAGATCGAGCAAATGTTACCGAAAAAGACCATCTTATTTTTCTAGGGGATTATGTGGATGGATGGAGCGAAGCCCAGCAAACCGTCGATTTTTTGATGACCCTCAGGGATCGATATCATTGCACGTTCATTCGCGGTAACCACGATGATCTTTGTCTCAACTATTTAACCCGATCTGAGGCCCCTGAAAACTGGTTGCTTCATGGAGGAGCTGCTACAAAAAATAGTTACGACAGTATCGACCAAGCTCACAAGGAGCTTCATATCGCCTTTTTACGGGATTTGGAAGATTATCGGTTAGATGAAAACAACCGTCTTTTTCTTCATGCTGGTTTTACCAATCTAAGAGGGGTTGAACAAGAGTATTTCTCCAAAATGTTTTACTGGGATCGAACGCTTTGGGAACTAGCAAAGGTGGTAGAGAAAACAGAAGACAAAGAACTACCCCCAAGATTAAAGCGTTATAGCGAGATATTTATCGGTCATACTCCGATATCGAAGGAGTCTTTTGTTTCGCCTCAGCGAGCTGCCAATGTTTGGAACATAGATACTGGAGCTGCCTTTAAGGGAGGGGTAACTGTACTAGATGTGGACACTAAAGAATTTTGGCAAAGTGATCCTTTGGCTGAGTTGTATCAAGGAGAGCCAGGAAGAAACCTTGCCCCGAAATAAAAAACCCCGCAGGACCGCGGGGCTTTAGCCAGGTTTGTTTGGCATCGTGTGTACTAACAACAAAAACAAAAACTTTAGAGTAACACAAGCCTAAATTAAGCGGGAATGATCAATTATGGGCTTGTTTGACGTCTATAACAAGTGGAAATCGATGTATTCCAATAAGTAACCCTGTATTTTTGCAGCATGGCAAGAGATGAAAAATTAAAAGAGCGATTTGACGCACTTGTTGTGAAACTATCTGATCAATTCTCTGATGGCGATCCTTTAGATATGGAGGGAATGATTTATTTAGTGGGTGTTCAAGAGTTAGGGAAATTGCATCGTAAGTTCAAAAAGGATGAGAAAATCAATCTGATGCACATTGCCATCTGTCGTCTTTTAGAGCCTTATGGATATTACGAGTTCTCTCATTTCGATGAGGAAGGTTGGCCTCATTATAAGGTGATCGACGAACTGCCCCATTTAAAGGCGGGGGAGCAATCTATCCTTATGAAAGAGGCGCTAGTGAATTACTTTATCGAAAGAAATTATATCGAATGAATTCTGAATATTACGCTGTAATTTTTACCTCAACCACTGGCGATGATTTGAGTGATTATCAAGAGTGGTCAGATAAAATGATAGAACTAGCCAAGAGTATACCCGGTTTCATTTCAATTGAATCGGCACGAAGTGCTATCGGAATTACGGTGTCGTACTGGAAAGACCTTGAAAGCATTTCTAATTTTAAAAGACTTGCCGATCATCGCTACGCACAACGGCGAGGACGCGAACAGTGGTATCGAAATTATCGGGTGAGGGTCTGTCGGGTAGAGCGTGATTATTCTTTTCCCTAGTTGAGTTTTCCTTTCAGTGATTCGAAGGTTTTTGTGGCCGAGGCACCCTTTTCGACTACTTGATAAACAGCATCAATAATTGGTGTTCGAAGCTTTTTTTTATGAGACTTCGCCATGAGGTAAACAGGTTTTACTGCATAAGCTCCTTCTGCAATCATCTTCTCTGCTTTAAAGGTTTCTTCTACCGTCATGCCTTGCCCAAGGCGATAGCCAAAACGTTTGTTTCTACTGTGATCTGAATAGGCGGTAACTAAAAGGTCTCCGAGGTAAGCAGATTGATTGATGTTGCGCTTCATCTTGTAAATACGGCCTAAATAGCGTTTCATTTCTCTAATAGCATTAGAAATCAAAACACTTTGAAAATTATCTCCGTATCCTAGACCTGATGCGATTCCTGCAGCAATGGCGTACACATTTTTTAATACTGCTGCATATTCGGTGCCGATAATGTCGTTTCCGGTAGAGACTTTTACATAGGCGTTTGATAAAGTAGTCTTCATTTGATCGGCTTTTAAAGTATCTAATGCAGATACCGTAAGATAGGAGTGTCTCTCGAGTGCAATTTCTTCGGCGTGACAAGGACCTGAGATTACTCCAAAATTCTTCAATTCTATCGCTGCGTATTCGGATAGGTAATCACCAATAATTTGACCGGTTTCAGGAACCATCCCTTTGACTGCTGAAAAGACAGTTTTGCCCTTGAGCAAATCTAAAAATGGATGTAAGCTTTGGTGTATAAATGCAGAGGGGATGGCGATAACTATCGTAGAAGAAGCGGCTATTGCCTCATCGATGTTACTTGTGGCATTTACAAGGTTTGTATTGAGTTGAACACTGCTTAGGTAATGAGGGTTTTGTCCGACCGTATTAATGGCCTTTACTCCGTCATCTTCTTTAACGTACCAGGTTACCGTAACCTCGTTATCATTAAATATTTTGACTAGTGCAGTTCCAAAACTCCCACCCCCTAAAACCGTTAGGGACTGGTGCTTCAACATAACTATAGGGTTCGAAGATACTCTGCTACTGCTTTTGCTTCGTCTTCAGATAGATTCTGATTGATCATTAGAGCGTTATTGTACTCTTTCAGAAGGGCCTTGGCAATCGGATCTTTCTGTAGCATTTCATTAGTATTCAGCAACATGTTTAATACCCATTCAGGGCTGCGACGATCGTAAACGCCTTTTAACGCAGGACCAATCATTCTGCGGTCTACAAGATGACATGCGGTACATTTACCGGCGTAAATACTTTTTCCTTTTTCAGCTAGATCTGTATCGACTGATGCACTAAACTCGTAAGAAGTAATAGGGCCTAATCCTATATTAGAAAGGTCTACGGGTACCTCAGAAGAACTGGCTTCTGTTTTTGCCACTTCCTTTTTACGGGTAACCTCGAAACCTTTATTCTCCTTTTTAGGACTTTCACCACAGCTCGCAATGATTAAGGCAAGACCAACGAATAGTATTGATTTACGCATGCTAAAAATTTTTGATAAATGTAGCTCGGACATTCATCTTAGACAACTATTTACTCTGTTTATAATGATTTAGACGTTGTTGTTGCATTTCTAACGCCTGTTCAAATTCGTCATGTAGTCGTTTAATGAGTTCTTCAGTGCTCGGACAATCATCAATAGAACTCACACCATGACCTGCTGACCAAATGGTCTTCCAAGCCTTGGCTTCTGAATTCATATCTAACCCAGGGTCTAATTTTGCTGTTCGAGCGTAATCCTCAGGGCCTATCCCGGCAGCGTTTAAGCTTGCCTCCATGAAGTTGGCAGGGATTCCCGAAACAGATGAAGTGTGTACAATATCGCTAGAGGTACTTTCGATGACCATGTTCTTATATTCCTCTTGGGCTTTACTTTCTTTGGTATTGATAAATCGAGTTCCCATATAGGCCATGTCTGCCCCCATCTGTAGGACTGTAGCGATATCCTGTCCAGTTGAAATAGCTCCTGCAACAACAATAGTTTTATCAAAAACCTTTCTAACGTCTTTTATGAGCGCCATTGGGTTAATGGTACCTGAGTGTCCTCCTGCTCCAGCAGATACAAGAATAAGACCATCAACTCCGGCCTCAGCAGCCTTTTCAGCATGACGTTTTTTAACGATATCGTGAAAGACTAAACCTCCATAGGAATGAATGGTATCTACCAATAGCGAAATAGCTCCAAGCGAGGTAATTACTAACGGAACCTGGTGTTTAACACACAGTTTTACATCCTCTTCAAGACGTGTATTGGTTGGGTGAACAATCAGGTTTACTCCGAAGGGTGCAGCCTTTTTACCGGTAGCTTGTTCAAACTCATTGAGAGTAGTCTTTATTTGAACTAGCCACTCTTCAAATCCCTCGCTAGTTCGTTGATTTAATGCGGGAAATGTGCCAACCACCCCGTTTTTGCAACATTCGATAACCAAGTCAGGTCCTGAAACAAGAAACATAGGAGCTGCAATAGCGGGTAAGCTGGTTTGATCGAGTGGAGTAGGTAGGTGCTTCATAGCATTTAATTTTCTTAAAGCTACGAAACTTCTTTCTTCTCTGAAGGTATTCGAACACGCTTACTTGCTAAGTATACCCCTCCAATGACCAGGCTGGCCGCTACAATTTTAGTTAGTGTGAACTGATCCTTTCCTGCGAGTACCGCGAACAGAATACCCATTACCGGTTGAACATAGGTAAACACCCCGATGGTCGATGCTTTTAGTTCAGTCATGGCAAAGGCATTAAATAAGTAGGTCAAAAAGGTAACTCCGACAACAACAAAGGCAATGGTTGCATACGACCAACTGGGAAGCGTCGACCATTGAATGTCTAGAAAATCACCAATAGTTATGGGGAAATTGATCATCAGGGAGAAGGTGAATAACCATTTTAGCAGTGTAAAAGGATGGTATTTCTGAACTAAAGATCGGGTTAATACTAGATAAGCACCATAGGAAAGTGCGTTGACAATAAAAAGGGTGTTTCCAAGGCGAATATTTGGTGCGTCTGAGCGTAATTCGTTACCAAAAACAACGAGTCCGAGGGCTCCTATAAGCCCAAGGGCAATCCCAAGTGTTTTGTTTTTCGTAATGGGTTCTTTTAGAAGAATAGCGGAGAGTACTAGGGTACAAATCGGTGTGATTGTGACAAGCACTGCACTGTTAATGGGAGTAGAAAGCTCAAGCCCTTTAAAAAAGGAAAGCATATTAATACTTGCTCCAAATAAACTGGCAAGCATGATCTTTGGCCAGTCTTTCTTTTCAATGGGGTCTGATTTTCTGAACAAGGAAAGGCCCCAAAAGAGAATAAATGCACCTACTACTCGCATGAATATAAACCCGAATGGTTTAATGTATGTAGGCATTAAACCTTTTGCAATCGTATGGTTTAAAGCATAAATTGACGTGGCTCCGAAAGCTGCTAGAAAGGCGAATACTCTTCTGTTCATTGACTAAGTGCAGTCTTAGCTGCTTCTAAAGTGGCATTGGCATGTCCTGCAAATACATTCGTGTCTGTAAGAACCACCGGCCTTTTAAGAAAGGTATAGTGCTCAAGAATTAGCGCGCGGTAATCTTGCTCAGTGAGTGATTGCTCGGCGAGTCCTCTTTTCTTGTAGAGTTGTGCACGTCTGCTAAACAAAGCTTCGTAACTACCAGCGAATTCAGCCATCTTATCGAGAGCATCTGCGGTTATACCTTGAGACTTGATCTCAATGACTTCAACTTCTGGTCCAGGATTTAAAAAGGCTAAGGCTTTTTTACAAGTCTGACAGGTCGCTAAATGGTAGATTTGTTTCATGTTCTGAATTTGTTGCAAAAGTAAGGAAGATGTAAGACACCTGTGCTTCGCACTCATTTTAAGAATTTGATAATTTTTGGCAGTTTCAAAAATGGAAATAGCATAATTTTGCCCATATATTTTTAATTCACTAACAATGCATAAAGACAACATGGCCACTATCGAGACTTTTATGAACGAAGTCAAGGCCAGAAATGGACATGAACCTGAATTTATTCAAGCGGTTCAAGAAGTTGCCGAAACGGTACTTCCTTACATTGTGCAACACGATATCTATCATGGAAAAAACATCCTTCTAAGAATGGTAGAGCCTGAACGATTGATTTCTTTCAGAGTAGCTTGGGTGGATGATACGGGAGAAATTCATGTGAATAGAGGCTATCGTATTCAGATGAATTCAGCAATTGGCCCATACAAGGGCGGTCTTCGTTTTCACCCTACCGTAAATGCTAGTGTATTAAAGTTTCTTGCCTTTGAGCAAGTATTCAAGAACAGTTTAACCACGCTCCCAATGGGAGGAGCAAAAGGAGGTTCAGATTTTGATCCTAAAGGAAAGTCTGACGATGAGATTATGAGATTCTGTCATGCGTTTATGACAGAGCTTTGTCGTCATATTGGGCCAAATACCGATGTGCCTGCTGGAGATATCGGAGTTGGAGCCAGAGAGATTGGATTCTTATTCGGTGCCTACAAGAAAATTAGAAATGAGTTTACAGGCGTACTTACCGGCAAAGGACTGAGTTGGGGAGGCTCTCAGATTAGACCTGAGGCTACGGGTTACGGAACCGTCTATTTCGCTCAAAGCATGCTAGAGACTCGAGGAGATTCAGTGAATGGCAAATCGGTCGTTATCTCGGGTTCTGGAAACGTTGCACAATTTGCGGCAGAAAAGGTTCTTCAATTAGGCGGAAAGGTACTTACCCTATCTGATTCTGGCGGATACATTTATGATCCAGACGGTATTGATGCTGAGAAACTAGAGTTTGTAAAGGATCTTAAAAATGTGAAAAGAGGTCGAATAATGACCTATATAAAGCACTATCCTAAGGCCTCTTACCACGAAGGCAAACGCCCATGGGAGGTTCCTTGTGAAATTGCACTCCCTTGCGCTACTCAAAACGAGTTAGATGGGGCAGCCGCTGAGTTACTGGTGAAAAATGGCTTGATTGCGGTTTCAGAAGGAGCGAATATGCCTTCTACTCCAGAGGCGATTCATCACTTCCAGAATCATAAGATCTTATTTGCTCCTGGTAAGGCATCTAATGCCGGAGGGGTTGCGACCTCGGGTCTTGAAATGTCACAGAACTCGCTGCGTATTAGTTGGACGCGTGAGGAAGTCGACAACCGTTTGAAGCACATTATGAAGGACATCCATGATGCCTGTACCACTTTTGGTATGGAAGAAGATGGATATTGTAATTATGTAAAAGGCGCGAACATTGCCGGATTTGTGAAGGTTGCTGACGCCATGCTTGCCCAAGGAGTTATTTAAATCAATTTGGCAGAAACACCTTACATTCAAAGCTCGCTGGTCGTTTTAGGCAGTGTTAGGTATGGAGAGACCAGCCTCATTGTCAAGGCCTACACCCGCGAGCTTGGTATTCAATCTTATTTGGTTAGAGGAGTATTAAAACCGAAAAAATCGGGTCTCCGATCTGCCTATTTTCAGCCGCTCAGTTTTTTAGATGCTGTGGTGACGCACAAGCCAAACTCAGATCGACTCGAAACCATAAAAGAAGCCAAGCCGTTACAGGCTTTCTCTCAGATTCATTCTGATGTAGTGAAATCGAGTACCGCATTATTCTTAGCCGAACTATTCTCGGCTACCCTTATTGAACAACAGCAAGACTATGATTTGTTTGATTTTATCATTGGCTGTTTAGAGGTCTTAGAAAGTGAAAAAAGCTTTCCGAATTATCTGATCGTCGTGCTTCTGGGTCTTTCAAAACACTTAGGGATTTATCCCGATTCATCACTTTCGAGTGGATCGCTTTTTGACCCTGCCACCGGTCAATTTCAAGCCGAAACTTCGAGATATTCTTTATCTGCGGTTGCCTCAATGACGCTCAATGAAATTCTAGGCATGAATTTTGATGAAACCATGCGGACAACAATAGATAAAAAAACCAGAGGAGAACTTCTAGAAGGATTAGTTCGGTACTACGACTTTCAATTAGATGGCTTTCGTAGACCAAAATCGCTAGAGGTGATTCGAGGGTTGTTTGGATGAAACGCCTCTTATTATTTTTCTTGATCACCTTATTTCCTAAGGTGTTATTCGCTCAGCTCGTAACGGTTCAAGACTCGAGTACAAAGACCGTTTTATCTGGGGTCAGTGTATATAATAAAAGCCATTCTACGTTTACCCAAACTGACCTCAATGGAACCTTCGACTCAGGATTATTCGATGATAAAGACCTAATCATTTTCAGATTGATGGGCTACGAATTGCTATCAATCAGTAAACAGAATATTCAATCTGACACCCTTTATTTAACTCCGAAGGTTGAAGGTCTAAGTGAAATCGTTGTCTCGGCATCTAAATTTAGACAAGATATTAGAAGACTTCCTGTTCGAGTAAGACGAATCGATGCAGATGATATTTCGATGATGCAGCCACAAACCACTGCAGACTTACTTTCACGAACGGGCTCTGTTTACGTTCAAAAAAGTCAACTAGGGGGAGGTAGTCCTATGATTCGAGGTTTTGCTACCAACAGGGTGTTAATTACGGTAGATGGCATTCGAATGAACAATGCTATTTTCAGAGGGGGGAATATACAGAATGTGATTTCTATAGACCCTTATGTTATCGAATCTTCAGAGCTAATCTTCGGTCCTGGCACCGTTATTTCTGGCAGCGACGCCATCGGTGGTGTGATGAATTTTAATACTCGAAGACTCCCCTTTGCCAAGCCAGATAGTCTAATTGACAAGACCGACCTAGCTTTCAGATCTTCTACCGCTACGAAAGAAAGAACCTACCATGTTGGTCACATGCAGAGTTCAGGTAATTGGACGGGTTACGTCAGTTTCTCTAGGATGAATTTAGGCGACCTCACCATGGGTAGATATGGCCCAGAATCTTACTTAAGAGAGCAATACGTTCGCTCGAGCCCAGGGGAGGATGTAGTGGTTTTCAGCGATAATCCCGAGCGACAAAGAGGAACCGCATTTTCTTCGACCTACTTTACTGCAAAGGCAGAGCATCTCATTTCGAATAATTGGGAACAACGAATGGGACTGTTTTATAGCACAACTTCAGATTATGGTCGATACGATCGATTGCTGCGACCAAAGGGAGACGGTTTTCGATCGGCAGAATGGTTTTATGGTCCTCAGCGTTGGCTGATGACTTATTGGAATCCGAGGTACGCTAGTGATCACTCTGCACATCAATTCTCGATTGCCTATCAATCTTTCGAAGAGTCTCGAAATGATCGAGATTTTAATAGTGAGATTCGAAACACTGCGATTGAAAAGGTCGGAGTACTCAACCTTTCCTACGATAGTCAATATGAAATTTCAGAGCAGTTGATCGCCCGCGGAGGAGGATCTCTTGACTTAAACAAGGTAAACTCAGAGGCCTATTCGCTCAATCTCATTTCTGACGAGAGAGGAATTCTTAACTCTCGTTATCCCGATGGCGCAACTTGGAATGCTGCAGGTGTTTATTTTTCTACGGAGTATAAACCGTCTAAACCACTCGTTCTTAATCTAGGTATTCGTTGGAATCAGGTGAGTTCTAAAACCGACTATAGAACGAATCCATTCACAGAGGTTTTTGGGATTCAAAAATTGAAGAATAGTGCTTTTACTTATGGTTTAGGAGGGGTCTATCGATTCGATCGATTTACCTCAATGCGTTTCAATTTATCCACTGCATTTAGAGCGCCTAACATCGATGATCTTGCTAAGGTTTTTGATTCTGAGCCTGGGTCGGTAGTAATCCCTAACCCAGACTTGAAACCAGAATATGCTCAGACTATTGAGCTAGGTATTCGAAAACGGTTTGATCGTTCGTTTATGATTGATGCGGCTGTTTATTATTCGACTCTTGATGATGCCTTGATTCGACGCAATACCACTTTTAATGGCCAAAGTCAGCTTTTGTTTAGAGATGAGCTTAGTCAACTTCAGTCGATTCAAAATGCGGCTTCTGCTGAGGTGGCTGGTATCGAATGGAGCATTTTTGGTTATTTGAGCAGAAAACTGAGTTACCGATTTTTAGGAACCTATACCCGTGGAGAAGAAATTGACGATACAGGTGCGTCTAACCCATTGCGTCATGCACCACCCTTTTTCAGCAATTCTCAATTGCGCTATGTGAATGGTTCTTTTCAGTTGATCCTAGAATCAGAATACAACGCCGAGGTGTCTGCTGAAGATCTTCCGATTTCTGAATCGTCTAAGGCGTATATGTACGCACTTGATTCGAATGGAAACCCTTATAGCCCAAGCTGGCATGCGGTTCATTTAAGATTGCGTCAGCAATGGAAGCGTTGGCAGTGTTCGGTTGCAATAGAAAATATCTTCGATCGTCGCTATCGTCCTTTTGCCTCTGGGATTAGTGCCCCAGGCAGACAGTTGGTTGTAGCGTTTCAAACTATCCGCTAGAGGTTACCAATTTGTGACTCAATTCCTTACTTTTGCTTTCTTTAAAAAGAAGCGGCCAAGGTGAGTAGTAAATTTAACGAATACAAGCAGTTAGACCTTAGTAAAATAGGTGAAGAAGTTCTTTCGTATTGGAAGTCAGAGGCTATTTTTGAGAAAAGCATTTCTGAACGAGAAGGAGCAGAAAGCTATGTCTTTTTTGAAGGGCCTCCCTCAGCCAATGGGATGCCTGGTATTCACCACGTAATGGCCCGTACTATCAAGGATATCTATCCTCGATATAAAACGATGAAAGGCTTTCAAGTGAAGCGAAAAGCAGGATGGGACACCCATGGCTTGCCGGTCGAGTTAGGAGTTGAGAAAGAGCTAGGTATCACTAAGGAGGCTATCGGCAAGACGATTAGTATCGCTGAGTATAACGAGGCATGTAAGCGTGCGGTAATGAAGTATACCGACGTTTGGAATTCGCTTACGGAACAGATCGGATACTGGGTGGATATGCAAGATCCATACATCACTTATACTCCCAAATACATGGAGTCTGTATGGTGGCTACTCAAACAGATTTATGATAAAGGTCTTCTTTACAAAGGCTATACGATACAACCTTATTCGCCTAAAGCAGGAACAGGCTTAAGTTCACACGAGCTCAATCAGCCCGGTACCTACCAGGATGTGACTGACACGACAATTACTGCTCAGTTTAAGGCTATTAAAGAAACCTTACCAGAAAATATCCTGTCACTTTCAAAGGAGACAGTTTATTTCTTGGCATGGACAACTACTCCTTGGACACTACCTTCAAACACAGCGCTTACCGTTGGCCCAAAGATTAGTTATTCGCTGATTAGAACGTTCAATCAATATACGTTTGAACCGTTAGAAGTAGTCATCGCCGATGCGCTTATTGAAAAGCAGTTCGGAAAAAAATACGAGCGAGTTAACGAAGAAGGTGAACTTTCAGCCTATGATTCTGGAGCCAAGAAAATCCCTTATTTGGTGCTTGGAAACTGCACAGGTAAAGACCTAGAAAATGCTCGTTATGAGCAGCTTCTTGACTATGTGCTACCTTATGATGCTCCTGAAAACGCTTTCAGAGTAATCCTCGGAGATTTCGTGACCACTGAGGATGGTACGGGTATCGTTCATACCGCACCAACTTTTGGTGCCGATGATGCCAATGCGGCACGTGCGGCAAACCCACCAGTTCCCGCAATGCTGGTTCAAGATGAAAATGGAAATCTAGTACCGCTAGTTGACCTTGAAGGTAAATTTAGACCTGAGGTTGGGCCTTATGCGGGTAAATATGTGAAGAATGCCTACTACGATGTCGAGCCTGAGAAATCGGTAGATGTTGAAATTGCTATTCAACTGAAAACCGAGAATAAGGCTTTTAAAGTAGAGAAGTACGTCCACTCTTATCCGAACTGTTGGAGAACGGATAAACCGATCTTATACTATCCACTCGATTCGTGGTTTATCAAAGCAACTGCGGTTAAGGATCGTATGTATGAGCTGAACCAGGAAATCAACTGGAAACCAAAAGCGACTGGTACAGGGCGTTTCGGAAATTGGCTTGCCAATGCCAATGACTGGAACTTGTCTCGATCTCGATACTGGGGAATTCCCCTTCCTATTTGGAGAACCGAAGACGGATCAGAGGAACGAATAATAGGTTCTGTAGCTGAACTGAAAGAGGCGATTGCCGAATCAGTGAGTGCAGGACTCATGAAAGAAAACCCATTTGCTTCTTTTGACCCGACAGATATGAGCGAAGCGAATTACGCTCAGATCGATCTGCATAAACACGTCGTGGATACCATCGTACTTTGCTCATCGAGTGGTGCTCCTATGCATCGTGAGTCTGACCTCATTGATGTATGGTTCGATAGTGGTTCGATGCCTTATGCTCAGTGGCACTATCCGTTTGAGAATAAGGAATTAGTGGATAATGAAGTTGCTTATCCGGCAGATTTCATCGCCGAAGGAGTAGATCAGACCAGAGGATGGTTCTATACTCTACACGCTATTTCAACCCTAGTGTTCGATAAAATTGCCTACAAAAACGTGGTTTCGAACGGATTAGTACTCGACAAGAACGGTAAAAAAATGTCGAAGCGCTTAGGAAATGCCATCGATCCTTTCGAAACGATCAAAGAGTATGGGCCGGATGCAACACGTTGGTACATGATCAACAATGCCAACCCTTGGGATAACCTCAAGTTTGATCTTGAAGGAGTCGCCGAGGTTAAGCGCAAATTTTTCGGAACCCTATACAACACCTATTCTTTCTTTGCGCTTTATGCGAACATTGATGGTTTTACAGGTCAAGAGGAACAAATTTCTGTTTCTGATCGTCCCGAACTCGATCGCTGGATCCTTTCTGAATTAAATACCTTAATCAAGGAGGTAGACCAGTGCTATGAACAGTATGATGCTACCCGTGCTACTCGACTCATTTCTGATTTTGTTCAAGAGAATCTGAGTAACTGGTATGTTCGTCTAGGTCGCCGCCGCTTCTGGAAGGGCTCTTTTGGTGATGACAAACTAGCCGCTTACCAAACGCTTTCACACGTATTAAAAACAACCGCTCAGCTTATTGCTCCGGTTGCTCCCTTCTTCGCAGAGAGGCTTTATCGCGATTTAAATGGAGCAGAAAGCGTGCATCTTTCTCTTTTCCCAACCGCTGATACAGCCCTTATCGATAAAACCTTAGAGGAAAAAATGCAACTCGCACAAAAAGTGAGCTCGCTCGTTCTATCGATTCGTCAAAAGGAGAAGATAAAGGTTCGTCAACCGCTTCAGAGAGTGATGATTCCCGTAAGTAAAACCGTTTCTAAGGAGGCGCTTTTAGCAGTTTCTGAACTGATTCGCTCAGAGGTTAATGTGAAAGAGGTAAGCCTACTTGAGGACGCCTCAGACATACTCGTTAAAGAAATCAAGCCAAACTTTAAAACTTTAGGGCCAAAGTATGGTCCAAAGATGAAACAAGTTGCAGCCTCGATTACTTCTTTAAACCAAGAGCAAATTCAACAGTTTGAACAAGAAGAGACCTTTGCGATTTGGCTTGAAGATTCTACTATTGAGCTGTCATTAGAAGACGTCTTTATTACCAATAAAGACATCGAAGGATGGCTAGTTGCTTCACACGGAGCGCTAACGGTAGCTCTCGACATCACGTTGAATGATACTTTAATCAACGAAGGGATTGCTCGTGAACTTGTCAATCGAATTCAAAATCTGAGAAAGGATTCTGGACTTGAAGTAACAGATAAAATTTTACTTTATATTGGGGCCACAGATAAAGTCAATCAGGCGGTTTCTTCAAATCGCGACTACTTAATGCAAGAGACGCTTTGCGAGCAACTTGAATTGGTAGAAGGACTGGAGAAAGGAATTGCTGTTAGCTTTGACGATATCGTAACGCAACTATATTTAGAGAAAAAATAGAATCTTATGTCAGAAGTAGTAAGATATTCAGATGCAGACCTTAAAGAGTTCAAAGCACTGATTGAAGAAAAGATTGTAAAGGCAAAGGAAGATCTTGACCTAATTAAAAGTGCCTATATGAATGACCTGAATAACGGTACTGATGATACCTCCCCTACGTTTAAGGCATTTGAAGAAGGCTCTGAGACTATGAGTAAAGAGGCCAATACCCAACTCGCTTTGCGTCAAGAAAAATTTATCCGAGACCTTAAGAATGCACTGGTAAGAATTGAAAATAAGTCTTACGGAGTGTGTAGAGTAACAGGCAAACTAATTGCCAAAGAGCGATTGAAGCTCGTTCCGCATGCAACCTTGAGCATTGAAGCCAAGAAGATGCAGCGCTAGTGAAAATTAAGGGACTTCTGCTGCTTATCTTGGTGCAAGGGTCAATCCTAGCCCAATCTAAATGGGAAAAAAAGATTGACGCCTCTGAGGTACATTCGCTTTCTATTGAACTGGGGTTTATTCAAAACTTGACGGTTTCTACGGGTAATTCTGATCAGTATGTCATTAAGACCACTAGCGAAGGTGAATATAGAGATCAAGTGATGCTAGTGTCTAAAGAGGTTGATCATTGGCTTGAAATTTATCCGCAATGGGCGCCTTCGTTTATAGCGCCCAATGATAAGCTCAGTGCACATAAAGTTCGTGCTTTAAATCTTGAACTTATTGTCCCTAAAGGAAAGACTCTTGAAATTCGAGGAGAGCAGGCAGTGGTATCTGTATTAGGAGAGTATAAAGAAGTTGTTTTGCGCTTGGGATCAGGAAGGGTGAATTTAGAATACTCCTCTGAAGAAAGCGATATTCGAACCGATTCTGCAGATGTTTTCTTATCGGTTCCTCATGGAGATATTCAGGCGTCTAGCGTTGAAGGAAAAGTGATAGGAAGTATTCCTTACAATACAAGATTTCATTATAAGTTAGCTTCAGAAAAGGGGTCAATCTATTTAAATAAAGCCTAATGAATTTAAAGAAAACCATTCTTCTCGCTGTTGTTATACTCGTACTTGATCAGTGGTCGAAGATTTTTATAAAAACCCATTTCACCTATCAAGAGGAGATCGAGGTATTCAGTTGGTTTAAGATTTTCTTTATTGAAAATAGAGGTGCCGCCTGGGGTACTCAGCTGAGTGACTTTCTTCCTATCAGTGAACGTAGCGCTAAATTTGGATTGACCTTATTTCGGCTTTTCGCTATCGTAGGAATAGCCATTTGGGGTTATCGTTCGGCTCTTAAAAAAGCACCTTCGCTACTACTTATCGCTATAGCTCTAATATTCTCTGGAGCCTTGGGTAATATTATTGACTCGGTATTTTATGGGAAGTTATTTACAGTCAGCACGCCTTACTCAGTGGCAACCTTCGCCTGGGAGTCTTCGATCGGAGGTTATGACCACTTCTTCTATGGACGCGTAGTAGACATGCTTTATTTTCCCTTAATTGACACGACTTGGCCAGACTGGGTTCCCTTTTTCGGATCAAAACCTTTACGGTTTTTTCAGCCCGTATTCAACATAGCCGATAGTGCAATTAGCGTAGGAGTTTTTATTCTTCTTGCTTTTAATAAAAGAGTCTTTCCTAACTAAACTGAAAATCTGCAGTTGGTGTAATTAACCAATGGAGTGGATGGTCGTGAGGCTCTAAATCATCAATACTTTCTACCGGTTCTAAGAGGCTTAACCCTACAGTGATTACATCGGGTCTGCAATCTGCTAAGAATCTGTCGTAATATCCTTTACCGTATCCGACACGTCCTCCATTAAGATCGCCAATCAGAAGAGGAACAAAGACTACGTCGATATGATTCGCTTCAATGGTGAGGCCACTGGTGGGTTCTAAGATCCCCCAATGATTTTCTTCAAGTTTTGTTTGATCTTCAAGCAGGTAGTGGGTTAGGCTCCCATCTAAATGTGCCTTCGGTAAGACGATTCGTTTATCTTTTCCTTGTAAAATGCTCAATAAACCCTCGGTATTGACTTCATTCTGCTTCACGATCGGGAGAAAAACATGATAAGTAGTCTTTTCCCAAATGGGGAGATTTAAGAGACGATTGATGATTTTAAGGCTCAGCGCCTCCACTTCATCTCTAGAATAAGACTTTCGTCTTTCTTTGGCCCACTTTCTTAAATCATCCTTGATGCTCATGGGGTAAAACTATCTAAAAAATCAAATCAATCGCTACTTTTACTCAATGGGAGAGAAGGAAAATCCGATTAAAATTCAGGTACAGGCACTGCCCGATGAACCTGGGGTTTACCATTTCTATGACCAAAACAAGCGCATTCTGTATGTCGGTAAGGCAAAAAATCTAAAAAAGCGCGTGTCTTCCTACTTCACGAAGAACCATACCAGCGGTAAAACCCGAGTAATGGTCAGTAAGATTAAAGAGATTCGGCATGTGGTCGTGGCCAATGAATCTGATGCGCTTCTTTTAGAAAATAGCATGATTAAGCAGCATCAGCCTAGGTACAATGTGCTGCTTAAAGATGATAAAACCTATCCTTGGATTTGTGTAAAGAATGAGCGATTCCCTAGGGTTTTTAGTACACGAAAAAAGATTGATGATGGCTCACTTTATTTCGGGCCTTACACATCGATGAAGACGGTTAGAGCGCTTCTTGATCTTATTCGAAACGTATATACGCTAAGAACTTGTAATTATGAGCTTTCAGAAGCGCAGATCGAATCGGGCAAGGTGAAGCTCTGTTTAGAATACCATATAGGAAATTGCGCAGGCCCTTGTCGAGGGTATCAATTAGAGGCCGAGTATGGGGAGCAAATTGACGCTATTGTTGCCATTTTAAAGGGAAACTTAAAGCCTTCACTTCGAATGCTCAACGAGCGAATGACACGATACGCGGCTGCGATGGAGTTTGAAAAAGCGCAACAAATCAAGGAGCGTATAGAGGTACTCAATAAACATCAGTCAAAGTCTCAAGTGGTCAATCCGAAAATTACTGATCTCGAAGTGTATTCGATTCTAAGTGACCCAACCCATGCTTATGTAAACTTCATGCAGATTAATGACGGGGCGATTGTATATTCTCACACCCTAGAAATGAAGAAGCAACTCGATGAGACTGAAGAAGAGTTGTTATCTGTGGCCATTGTAGAGATTCGACGCCGTTTCAATTCGGTATCAAAAACCATTCTACTTCCTTTCCCTGTAGCTGTTGCAGAAACCATTAAGGTCGAGGTTCCTAAGCTCGGAGATAAAAAAAGCCTTGTTGATCTCTCACTTAGAAACGCTAAATTTTTCAGACAAGATAGATTCAAGCAAATGAAGGTGGTTGACCCAGATCGTCACACCAAACGCATCTTAAGCCAGATGAAAGAAGACCTTCACCTCTCAGAAGATCCCGTTCATATCGAGTGTTTTGATAATTCAAACCTGCAGGGGACCAACCCCGCTTCAGCTTGTGTGGTTTTTAAAAACGCAAAGCCATCGAAGGCCGATTACCGAAAATTCACGATAAAGAGTGTTGAAGGACCTAATGATTTTGCAAGTATGGAAGAGGTGGTATTTCGTCGTTATAGAAGGTTACTTCAAGAGCGTGAACCGCTGCCACAATTGATTGTTATCGACGGTGGAAAAGGACAACTTTCTTCTGCCTTGAAATCCCTAGAAGTATTAGGACTAAGGGGGAAAATCGCGATCATTGGAATTGCCAAAAGACTCGAAGAAATCTATTTTCCCGGAGATTCTTTACCCCTATACCTCGATAAGAAATCAGAAACTCTGAAGATCATTCAGCAGTTGAGAAATGAGGCACACCGATTCTCTTTGAAACATCACAGAGAAAAACGCAGCGCCACTGCGATACAATCTGAATTAGAAGAAATTCCTGGAATAGGCCCAACAACCGCAGCAAAACTGCTTAAAGAATTTAAGAGTGTAAAGCAGATTAAACAGCGCAGTATTGGCGAGCTCGAAAAGGTGGTGAGTAAGTCTGTTGCTTCAAAAATTCACGCCTATTTTCAGTCGTGACCTGCCCAATCTCATGTGTATGAGAATCAGAACGTTAAAGTCGGGTTAAAAAGTATTTTTAAAGTTAGGTCTCGCCGTAACTTAGAGGTAAGAATTAAAAAGTAGTCATACTACGTTTTGGTTTTTCATGATTTAAAGTTTGGTTGGTTAGTAAGAAAAGCCCTAGTTGAATGAACTAGGGCTTTTTTTTAATCCTATTTTTGTTAGCAATGATTAGAAGAGCACTCCTATTGTCTTTCATGCTTTTGATGAGTTTTGGGTATTCTCAAGACCAATCAGAATATCAAACTTTTGAAGCTGGTGAATGGTTACGCTATCGCCTTCATTATGGGTTTTTCAATGCGAGCTATGCTACTCTTTCTATAAAAGACACCATTTTCAGGGGAGAACCTGCATTTCATGCTGTTGGTGAAGGTAGAACCACAGGATTGGCGTCGCTTTTCTTCAAGGTAGAGGATGTTTATGAAAGCATTTTTTCAAAATCAGAGATACGTCCGATCTTTTTTTTGAGGGATATCGATGAAGGAGGATATACTAAGAATATCTCGATTGACTTTGATTTTGATCGTGAAAAGGCGCTCATCAATAACATCAAAGACGATACTTCCTTCGAATTAGATATTCGAAAAGATCTTCAGGATATCATCTCAGCTACCTATTATTTACGCGAGACCTTTGATTTATCATCGGTTAAAATTGGCGATGAAATTGCCTTGGATATGTTATTCGACGATGACGGCATTTATGACTTTAAATTGATGTATCTAGGTAAGGAGGTTTTAAAAACCCCCTTTGGTAAGATTCGATGCCTTGCATTCAGACCGCTGGTTAAGTCTGGCAGGATTTTTAGAGCCGAAGAATCTTTAACGCTTTGGGTGAGCGATGATAAAAATAGAATCCCCATACGGATTCAAGCAGATCTTCGCTTTGGGTCTATTAAAGCTGACTTAGACGGATTCAAAGGACTCAAGAATTCCTTAGAAGTGATTGCCAACTAAAGATTGACAAGCAGGCCGGAATTTAGCAACTTTGTAAGATGAAATTATCGCAACGGATTACCCCCATTTTCTGCTCCCTACTGGCACTAACTATGTTTTCTTGCGGATCAAGTGACGGAGAATCTTTTGTGGGGTCAAGTTCGGTTGAGATGCCCGAACAGATTGAGTTCGGATTCAACATGATCGATTATGAAGTTGAATTAGATACGGTAAGAAGAGGTGATACTTTCGGAAAAATCATGCTCTCTCGTGACGCTGACTATCAAAAGGTCAATCAAGCGGCTCGTAGGTCTAGAAAATCTTTTGATCTTAGAAAAATTCAAGTAGGTAAGCCTTACCGTGTTCTAAAAAGCTGTGATAGCCTCGAAAAACCTCAAATCTTTATCTACGAAAATGACTTTCTGAATTACACCGTAGTTGATTTGCGAGAAGAGGTTGAGGTTTATGAAGAGAAACATCCGTATGAACTTGTTGAGAAAGAGGTCTCGGGAGTAATCGAAGGGTCGCTCTATCAGACTTTGGACAGTCAAGGGGTCGATCAAAATTTAAGTCAAGAGTTAGCCAATGTTTACGCCTGGAGCATCGACTTTTTCAGACTGTATGAGGGCGATCGTTTTAAAGTGGTCGCTTTAGAGAGAAGGTTACGTGATGGGACCCCGGCAGGTATTAAGTCGATAAAGGCGGCTATGTTTGAGCATAGAGGTGAGCCTTTTTACGCATTTGCGGCCAATGTAAATGAAAAAACCTTGCAAACTGAATACTATGATGAGCAAGGGAATAACTTAAGACGAACTTTTTTAAAGGCTCCTTTGAAATTTAATGCGTATCGCATATCCTCACGCTATAACCTCAATCGAAAAATAGCCTTTTATGGCAATCGAACCCGGGCACATAAGGGTACAGATTATGCTGCTCCTGTAGGTACACCTATTATTGCAACCGCTGATGGTATCGTTACTGAAGCCACTCGAAGAGGAGGTAATGGGATTTATGCAAAAATCAAGCACAACGGCACCTACAGCACGCAATACCTTCACATGAAAAAGCTCAATGTGAAGAAAGGCCAACGAGTGAGTCAAGGAGATGTCATCGGATGGATAGGTATGACTGGAAACACCTCTGGCCCTCACGTTTGTTATCGCTTCTGGAAAAACGGACGACAAGTAGATCCTTTGAAAGAAAAACTACCCGCAGCCGCACCGATTGATCGCTCTTTAGCTAAAGATTACTTTGAGTATATCAAGACTCCGCTTGAACAGCTTGAGTGCATTGAATATTTGGGAGAAAATGACTTAACTTCACTCGCTCAAAATTCAATCGAAAACGAAAATGCCCTTACCGCACAATAACCCAACTCAGCTGAAGAGCTGGAAGCAATTACAAGAATTTAGTAACGAATTTAAGAAAGCCTCTATTTCAAAGTTATTTGAGAAAGACGCTGATCGCGCTCAATCTATGAGTATCGAGTGGGAAGATTTCTTTGTAGATTTTTCCAAGCATCTTTCGGATAAGCGCGTACTTGATTCACTCTATAGTTTAGCCGAAGAATCAGGACTTGAAGATGCCAAAAGAGCCTATCTCTCAGGAGATAAAATCAATGTAACTGAAGGTCGTGCCGTACTGCATACCGCGCTAAGATCCACTGCCTTTAGCCCAGAGGTTGATGGCCAATCGGTTAGTGAAGAGGTAAGTCAAGTGAAGGCTCAAATAAAATCTTTCTGTAATCGAGTTATCAGCGGAGAGCACAAGGGATACACGGGTAAATCAATTACCGACATTGTAAATATTGGTATTGGAGGCTCAGACTTGGGGCCGGTTATGGTTACTGAGGCTTTGGCTTATTATAGAAACCACCTAAAGACTCACTTTGTTAGTAACGTAGACGGAGATCACGTAACTGAGGTTTTAAAGAATCTTGATCCCGAGACTACCTTATTTCTTGTGGTTTCAAAATCATTTACCACACAGGAGACCTTGGCTAATGCAACCACCTGTAGAGAATGGTTTTTGTCTCATGCCTCTGAAGCAGATGTAGCCTTGCACTTTGCGGCAGTCTCTACGAATCTTGGGATGACCGGACAGTTTGGTATTGCAAACGAAAATGTATTTGCAATGGCCGATTGGGTAGGAGGTAGATTTTCGCTTTGGAGTGCCGTTGGGCTTTCTATCGCCCTGTCTGTCGGATATGAAAATTTCGAATCCCTTCTTGAGGGAGCAGCGGCTATGGATCAGCATTTTGCTGAGGCATCGCCAGAAAAGAATATCCCTTTAAACATGGCGCTTCTCGGTATTTGGTATAACAACTTTATGGGAGCCGAAACCGAAGCCATCATTCCATACACTCAATACTTAAGTCGATTCTCAGCCTACTTACAACAGGCGGTGATGGAAAGTAACGGAAAGTATGTCGATAGAAACGGAGCTAAAGTTTCTTATCAAACAGGTAGTATCGTTTGGGGAGAGCCAGGTACTAATTCTCAGCATGCCTTTTTTCAGTTGATCCATCAGGGTACGAAACTTATTCCGACAGATTTCATTGGATTTGTGGAGCCCCTTCATGGAAGACAAGATCATCACGATAAATTGATGTCCAACTTCTTTGCCCAAACCGAAGCTCTTATGAATGGTAAATCAAAGGAAGAAGTTACCAGAGAGTTTGAAATGAAAGGCACTGATCTATCGAGTGTCGAAGACATTATACCACATAAAGTTTTCGAAGGAAATAAGCCAACTACTACTTTCCTTATTAAAAAACTCACCCCTTACACTTTAGGTAGCCTCGTAGCTGCTTATGAGCATAAGATTTTTATTCAGGGAGTGATTTGGAATATCTATAGCTATGATCAATGGGGGGTTGAGCTTGGTAAGCAACTTGCCAATCAAATTTTGGCGGATTGGTCACAAGGATCTAACGGAAGTCATGATCCTTCTACGGCTCAACTACTTTCTCGATTCAAAAATGATTAACTTAGAACTACCATAAATAACTTAACTATGATTGTTTCTCTTCACTCTTACATTGCTTTTCTAGCCTTAGCGGTCGTTTTATTGGCCTTTATTAATGCGCTCAACGGTTTTTTAACGGGCCGCGAGTTTCAGCAAAAAAGAGATCGAAGTATATCTTTGGCTGGAGTTGCTTTTTTTCACCTTCAGTTTTTGATAGGAGTCATTGTTTATTTTGTTTCTGCGAAAGGATTCTATGCATTAAGCGAGGTGGGTATCGGTAATCTATCTTCAGAAGCACGTTTACTTGCTTTAGAACACCCAACCACGAATTTAATTGCTGTTGCGCTTGTTACCATCGGGTGGTCAAGACATAAGAAAGCATCCTCTGACAAGGCAAAGTTTAAGAGTGTTGCTCTGTTTTATGGAATAGGTTTAGTGCTTATTTTAAGCCGTATTCCATGGTCTCAGTGGGTTTAACTATTAGTTTTAGCACTACCGGAAAATGATCGCTGTACCCTCCTTGGTACTGTAACCCTGCGTAGGTTCTAAAAGGATATCCGCGATACCTTCCCCTTGAGGTTTGTAAATACCTAGAGGTGTATACTCCGAAACTTTGAGCCTGTAATCCTGGCTGATCAATCAGTGATTTTGTACCTATGATTTGGTCAAAAAGATGCCATTTATCTCTGTGGGCGATACTACCTATTCCCTTGCGATAGCTGATATTTGAAAAATTAATTAACGAATCATTACTTGCCTTAGGGTTGATTAATTGAAGGATCGACTCATTCACTGGGTCATCATTAAAATCACCCATTACAATGATCTTTGCTTCAGGTTCTCTTGATGCTAAAGAGTCAATTGCTTTGCGGGTATAATAGCTGGCTGTTTTTCTGCGCCATTCAGATCGCTTTTCTCCACCACTTCTAGAAGGCCAGTGTGTAATGATAAAGTGGATACGTTCTGATTCTAAGGCTATTCCACTAACTATTAATAGATCCCTTGTATAGATTATTTCGGCTCGATCTTTTAACAAGGGCACTTTTTGTTTCTGAAAATGTGTAGGTCGAAAGAGGGATTGATTATATAAAAATCCCACATCAATACCTCTTAAATCAGGGCTATCAAAGTGAATAATACCTGCATTTTTTAATAGGCCGTTCTTTGTGGTTAGTGCCTCGAGTAACTCGACATTTTCAACCTCACATACTCCTAATCCTAACCATTCTGTTTCTTTTAATTCCAAATTTATCTGTGTAACCACCTGACTAATATTCTGCAGTTTTGTTTCTAGCCTTGGTAGGGTCCAATGGTATTTTCCTTGAGGGGTTCTATCGTTGTCTCTAACTAGAGTATCATTTTTGGTATCAAACAAATTCTCAAGGTTGTAGAAGCCGACCCAATATTTTTGGTCTCTTATTCGTTGACCCACTGCGATAGTATAGACTAAAATGAATAGTGTTAAAAGCAACTCTCTCATAAGACAAACCTAATTTCCTTTAACGCAATTAGGTTGCAGGGGCTAGGCCTAGGTTTGCCTTATGAGACTATCGCTCACCCTTTTCATTTTAATTCTTATCGACTTTACCTATGGGCAATTTGAAGAAGCTGTTGATGATTCCATAACCCTATTTAATGGCACATTAGGAGTGCTTGAGGCGAATCGTTCAGTAATTCAAAACGCACAATTTGATTGGTCTTTGGGGTGGTTTCGCTTGGCAGGGCTAGCTCCTAGGTATAAGCGTTTTTATCTCGGTATGCTCTCTATGAATTCGGCAATAGAGGGATCCATCGATTGGAATCGATGGGGAGGTCTAAACGATCTAACGCGATATCCAGATCAAAATGAATGGCGAGGAAATATAGCTTATTCAGGGGGTGTTGCGGGCTATAGTGCAATAGATCCATTAAACATACAAGGTCTTAGTCCGCTAAGGTTAACCCTTAGTCGTGCGAATCGTTCTTATCGAAATCGGATCATGCTTACAACTACCTTTCAGAAGGAGGCTTTCGATGGCTTATTAAGTTTGAGCCATAGAGGGGCTAATGAGGGTTATTATAATCATACGCATTATCACTCGACATCGCTTTTTGCTCAAGCACGTTTTCAAAAGGGTCCCTTTCGGGCTAATGGGTTTCTTATAAGTACTAGAACAAATCGTTTGTCACCAGAAGCTCATACCGAAGAGATTTGGAGGCTTACCTCTCCTAAGTTCTACAGTAGTTGGGGTTATCAGAATCAAGAACGATTCCCTTTCAAACAAAAAGATCATCAACACCTTCAATTACAATCATCGCTTGAGCTATCCTATAACAAGGGGATTTTTCGGATGGAGGGTATGAGCTACAGACGGTCCCTTGCTAGACACAACTTGAGTTATAGTAATGCTCCGAGCCCTTATCCAACCTATTACAAATACTTACCCTCCTACTTTCAAACGAAACCTTTCCAAAAAGCTCGTTTAATGGGGTTATTAGATTTAGAAGGGGGGATAGATTTTGAGAGACTATATCGTGCCAATCAGGAATCAATTGAAGCCCGATATTATTTAACCTCAGATAATACGGTCGCATCTGAAAGTACTATTGGATTTTACTGGGAGCATGAAGAAGTATTGAATAGCCTTTCATTTCGTATTCAAAGTCAAAGAGAAAATGTTCAATTTTTTAAACGATTAGAAGACCTATTAGGAGCTGCCTATTATCTCAACTACGATGCCTTTAACAAGATTAGATATGACTTATCGTCACCCTTACAAAAGGTAGAAGGGGAACAGATCGATTACAGTTATTTAATTGGTGGTAATACCCTGTCTTTGGGGCTCAATTACCAGAGGAGATTTCCTAAATGGGAGTTTAGTTATCATTTCAATTACGCGAATACTAGGGGTAGACGAAAAGGTTTAATGAATTATGAGTTTGAGAAGAATGATAAGGAGGTCACTAGCGGTAGTGTTGGAGTACATCATGAGATCCTGTTTGGTATTAATCTATCACCAAAGCACAATTTATCTTTTACTGGCACTCATAGTGAAATCCCATATCCGCTTCATGAGCATTGGTTAAATCCTCGCAATTTATCGTTAGTTGAGACGCTCACTCCACAAACATACAGGCGATTGCTCCTTGAGTATCGATATAGATATCGATTAGTGTCTTTTGATTTTTACGGATTTATCGGGCGACAACGCCATCTTTATAGTCGCCATCATTTTTATGCAGATGCCGATCTGTGGGCTAGCTTGATAACTCAGACCACCTATCATCCAATCGCAAATAATAAAGGTTGGTTTTCTAACCTTACTATTAATCTCACCCCTGAAATCGAATTCAGCGCCACCGCCTATAGTTATAGGAATCGCTACCGCTCACCGGGGCAAGGACTCATCCATTTTCTACCTACTAGTTCTGGATCGATTACTCCCCACGCTATGGAGCTTCTCTCTGACCGGCTTGTCGTTGCCTCGGGTCCTTCAAACGCTTTTACCCTAGGGATTCGTTACCAGCACCCTCAATACTGGAGCTTTACTCTAAAAGCTATCGGCCTTGGAGGTGCTCATCTCGAGCCCGAATGGCCTAAGTATAATCGTGAATTTATAGAAGAATTAGAGGCATATACTATGTCCAAACCTCAACAACAACAATTAGAACCTTTGACAACGCTCCATTTTTTGGCGTCTAAATCATGGAAGACCACCTTTGGCTACCTACAATTATTTATTAGTGCTAATAATATTTTCAATCGCATACAACCCATAGCTGGTTATGGATCTTCTCGTTTGATCACCGCAAAGGATTATGCACAAGATCTTGCTCAAGGTGTTTTTTCTTCGAAGATGTGGCGTAGTCAGGGACTCACCTATTTCTTAAACATTTCATTTAAAAACTAAATTCTAAACCCAATGAAACAACTATTACCTATTATAATACTAACCCTCACGTTATCTTGTTCAAAGCCCTCAAAAGAAGTGGTAGCACCTACCATTATGAACGATGAGCTTCAATGTGACACACCAGTAACTGATTGGTCGACCGCTCTGTTTGTAGATCCTGATTCGAATACAGAATATCTGATGCTAGAAAACCTATACATAAAAGCTCATGTGGTTTCATCAGACTTGCAGGGAGGTACTTATAAGTCGATTTACTTTCAGGAAACCGTAGCGCCTTTCAGAACTTTTGAACTTCTGACTGAAGCTACAGACAATTCGTTGTGGTATCCACGAGGGACTGAGGTTATTCTAGATCTTCATCAATTGAGGCTAAAAAGAAATAAGAATACCATTTCAATTGGGGCTTATGATGAGTCGTATAGTAATCCTACCATTGCTCCTTTGTTTCAGAGCGAATTAGAAAGCCGACTACTGATCTGTGAGAACAGTGCCGCATTTACTCCACTAATTCTTGATGAGTCTCTAACGTTAAGTGAACTATGGCCGAATCGATTCATTAGCGTTGAAGAATTGATGTTTTCTGAGGACCATTTTGGAAATACTTTTGGGGTCTCAACAGTAGAGACTGAGCATCAATTAACCACTTGCGACGGAGCTACGTGGATGATAAGTAGTTCGGGTTATGAAGATTTCATCGATGAAATTATTCCAGAAAATAGCGGAACCATTACTGGACGTTTGGTTCAAGGAACGAAAAACCAAATCGCTATCGATCTTTGGGAAGATGTCTTTTTTGATTTACCCCGTTGCGAGCCCGTAAATTTCGATGAGGCCTCTCTATTTATTTCAGAGATCGCTGATCCCGATAACAGTCCCTCTGCTCGATATATAGAACTTTATAATGCAGAGGAGTTTGAAGTGATCTTAAATGGCTGGACGCTATTGCGATACACCAATGACTCTAATGAGCCTTCACACGTTTTTCATTTAGATGATTACCGTGTAGGAGCTAACTCAACCTTTGTCATTGCTAGTAATTTAGAAGTCTTTAGTGAAGTTTATCAGCGAAGCCCAGATGCTGTAGGTTCTTCATCGAGTGCTGCTAATTCTAATGGAGATGATACGATGCTACTAGTTAATCCCGCCGGCCAAGTCATTGATATTTTTGGAGTAATTGGAGAAGACGGTACCGGAACCAATCATGAGTTTGAGGATGGTAGAGCATTGCGTAATTCGTCGGTAAATAAAGGAAATCCCAACTTTGATTTTTCAGAATGGGTAGTGAGCAACGACAGTGGTGATGCAGGCACGATCAAAGCACCTAAAATGGCTCCTGACGACTTTACCCCCGGCCAACACTATGTGGAGTGATTGTGTTTAGTTCTGAATGTTGTAGGTCCTGTTTTCTTCCCAATTTGCGCGAATTTCAATGGATTCGTTGAGGTAAAGAATTCGTTCGGGTCGAATGCGATTGAGAAAGGAGCCGGTATCGTAACGCCCATTTTTATTGGCGTCAAAAAGGAGTCGAATATCGTAAATACCAGGTTTCACTGCATTGAATTCGCATCGACCCAGGCTATCTAAGGGTTGTTGATAGATCACCTGGTCCTCTTTATCTAAAAGGCTTACCTCAATCGAAGAGTCAAAAACGGGTTCTATTTGAAGTTTCAAAACCCCAAAATTTTCGAGTTTGTCAAATCGAAAAGGGATACTTATGGTGTCGTTGGTGTTTCCAAAGTGGTCCTCAAGGGCGCCCGGTAAAAGACTTACTCGGTATGTGGTGTTTTCTTCGGGTTCAAGCAGCGACTCAAGAATACGATTATTCATTTTTGAGATCGAGAGTTCGACCGAATCTAAAGGAATGCTGTCTTGTTTGTAAAAGGATATGAAGTTTCGGTCGACTTTAGCTAGAGGAGTACTTGAGCCAATACTAAGTGATTTGAAAGGTGGAATACTTCCTCTGTAGACAGAACTTAAGGTAAGGGTGTCTTTTGCCACCTTAACGGGTTTTACTGTAAAGGTGTCGATCGAAATCATCGACTGAACAACAACTTGAAGAGAATCGAACTTTGCCGGTTTGAACCATAGATTCAAACTGTCTTTATTAGAAACCTTTTCTACGTAGGTCCATAGTGAATCTGGACGATTGATAATTTCTATGGTAGGTATAGAATCAATATCTGACTCATAAGGGATTAAAAAATGATTACTTCCCTCTAGTTTTGGCCTACTTGCTTTGA
This sequence comes from Flavobacteriaceae bacterium, assembly GCA_018623195.1. Classification (GTDB taxonomy): domain Bacteria; phylum Bacteroidota; class Bacteroidia; order Flavobacteriales; family Flavobacteriaceae; genus UBA3478. The sequence goes on from JAAZVY010000004.1 coordinate 47,040, forward strand.
AAGCGACTTTCTCTTTGAAAAGCTCGATTAGGTAAAGAGAATCGTTAGGGAGTGTTACCGGGTCTGGTAGGTATCCGATTTTATCCAAGTAAGGGTCGTATCGATTGTTTTTGTTGTTGTCTTTGATGGCAAATACGCGATAGTTTCCACCTGCGAGATAATTGAGATTGAAGATAGGTAAACTATCTCCTGTACTACCTACATAACGTGGAGGCTCGTTATACACTAACGAATCGTTATACACACTATCATTGGGGTATAACATCAAAGTGACAAAAGGGTCGGCTTTTCTGTTCAAGGCATCTTTTACCGCGCCTTTTAACTCTAGAGAATCAATTCGGTCACCGGTACTAAAGACATACTGTAAAAACGGATAAGGATTCTCTTCATTGTTATCCACAAGAGCGTTTCCAAAATTGATACTATAGGTGGTGTTTTCAAGTAGGGTATCAAAAAGTTGAATCTCAACCATTCGACTGGCAGAACCCTGCGGTTTGATGATTGGGGTGTTCTTGAGCGGTGGGGAAATAATCAATTGGTCTTGAAGCTTCTTGAATTTGATGAATTCGTCGAAATAAAGACGAATCTTTTCCTCTTTGAAATTAGAGGCCCCCATTGCGGGTTCTGATTTTAAGAGAACGGGAGGGGTAGTATCCTTTTCACCTCCTGAGGGAGTGCCGCGTTTTGCACATCCGTAAGAAGATAGGATTAGAGCAATCAATAAAATTCGAAAAATGTTTCTCATAGAACCGTGCCTACAAAGTAACGACATTATGCGAAGCTCTCGAAGGGGTATAGAAAATGGTAAACACACTAATTTTAATGTCGGGTATTTTCGATAGCGCCTCAATACAATGGCTCAATGTAGCTCCTGTTGTGATTACATCGTCAATAAGAAGTAGATGCTTGGCTTCTAAATCACCTGGTTTACTAAGTCGAATCGAGGAGTTGGAACTCGTTCGCTCTTTGGCATTTCTCTTTACTTGCGAACGATAAAGAGCTGCTTTTTTAAGCAAATTTGGCTGATGAGATAGTTTAAAATGCTTGGCAATTTGAGAACTCAACTCTTCGGCTTGATTGTACCCGCGCTTCCATTTTTTAATTGGATGCATCGGAACGGGTACTACACCATCAATATCAGATTCGAATAGAAAGGCTTCCAGTGAGTCTTTACAGAGCAAAAATAGATTGGTGGCTATACCGGGCATTCCGCGATATTTAAGGGCAGACAGTAGGCTAGATGATGGCTTTGACCCTGCGATATGATAGTATGCCGCGCTGATTCCCTCAATGGGCCCAGTTGTCGAAGCATCTAATGCGATTCGCATCGGATGCTTTTCTGTAAAAGAAAAATGGGTTGAGATCAGCTTAGACAGGCACTTATAGCAAAGAAGGTGATTCAGGACTCGAGATTTTTTACAGCTTAAGCAGGTCTTGGGAAGGAGGATTTCAATGCAGTTCATAAGGCAAGATATCTGTACAAAACGCAACCTTTTTGCATCCAGGCTCGAAAGCCCAAACTCTTTGAATTGATTATTCTATTTTTGCTGTAAATCAAATCAATCATGAAGGCACCAGACGAACATTTTAAGCAGGTAATCTCTCACGCAAAAGAATACGGATTTATCTTTCAATCTAGCGAGATTTATGATGGACTTAGCGCGGTTTATGATTACGGCCAATTAGGTGTTCAATTGAAAAATAACATCAGACAGTATTGGTGGCAGGCCATGACGCGTCTGAATGAAAATATTGTGGGGATTGATGCGGCTATTTTGATGCATCCGACCACTTGGAAAGCATCGGGTCACGTAGATGCCTTCAACGACCCGTTAATTGATAATAAGGATAGTAAGAAGCGATACCGAGCAGACGTTCTGATTGAAGATCATTGCGCTAAGCTTGAGGCTAAGATTGATAAGGAAGTTAAGAAGGCTGAAAAACGTTTTGGAGATGCCTTTGATAAAGAGCAATTCTTAGCTACCAATGCTCGTGTTTTAGAATTGACTCAACGCTCAAAAGAAATTCTAAGCCGAATGGCTCAATCTCTTGAAAATGAAGATTTAGCCGATGTGAAGGCGCTTATCGAGGAGTTAGGTATCGTGTGTCCGGTTTCGGGTTCAAAAAATTGGACCGAAGTGAAGCAATTCAACCTAATGTTCGGCACTAAATTGGGAGCCTCTGCTGAGAGTGCTACCGATTTATACTTGAGACCTGAGACAGCGCAGGGAATTTTCGTAAACTTTTTGAATGTTCAAAAGAGCGGAAGAATGAAGATTCCTTTTGGAATTGCCCAAACGGGTAAAGCATTCAGAAATGAAATTGTAGCACGTCAGTTCATCTTTAGAATGCGCGAATTTGAGCAGATGGAAATGCAGTTCTTTATTGCTCCAGGCACCCAAAAACAGTGGTATGAGCATTGGAAAGAAGCTCGTTTGAAATGGCACTTATCTCTCGGCATGGGAGAAGACAACTATCGTTTCCATGATCACGAGAAATTAGCACATTACGCAGATGCGGCGGCTGATATTGAATTCGCTTTCCCATTCGGTTTTAAAGAGCTCGAAGGTATTCACTCAAGAACCGATTTCGATTTATCCCGACACGAAGAATTCTCAGGTAAGAAGCTACAGTACTTCGACCCAGAATTGAAGGAGTCATATGTTCCTTATGTGGTAGAGACATCGATCGGGTTAGACCGTATGTTCTTAGCTATTCTTTCTAAGTCTCTGGTAGAAGAAGAATTAGATGGGTCTAGTAGAACGGTAATGAGAATCCCTGCGGTTCTTTCTCCACTGAAGGCTGCGGTGCTGCCACTTGTCAAGAAAGACGGGCTACCAGATCTTGCTAAAGAGATCATTGACGCGCTCAAATTTGAGTTTGAAGTCGCTTACGATGAAAAGGATGCAGTGGGTAGACGCTATCGCAGACAAGATGCCATCGGAACACCATTCTGTATCACCGTTGATCACCAGTCGCTAGAAGACCGTACGGTTACCATTCGTCACAGAGACTCTATGGAGCAAGACCGAATTTCTATCGATGCATTAGCGGGCTTACTACGCGAAGAAACCGCAATGTCGAATTGGTTAAAGCGAATTGAAGCATAAATGAAGGTTATCTCCTATAACGTTAATGGAATAAGAGCGGCACAAACCAAGGGTCTTTTTGACTGGTTACAAGTGGTTGATGCCGATGTAGTTTGTCTTCAAGAGATTAAGGCGCTAGAGGAGCAAATTGATACCGAAGGGCTAAAGGCTATCGGATATGAGCACCAACATTACTTCTCGGCTGAGAAGAAAGGTTATTCTGGAGTAGCTATCCTTTCAAAGACGAAGCCTGACCACGTTGAGGTAGGCACGGGATTAGATTATATGGATAGGGAAGGTCGTAATCTACGAGCAGACTTTGGATCGGTTTCGGTGATGAGCATGTACTTGCCTTCGGGAACGAATACAGACCGATTAGACTATAAGTTCAAGTACATGGATGATTTCCTAGACTACGTTAATGAATTAAAGAAAGACCGTAAAGAGCTTTTGGTTGTAGGGGATTATAATATTTGTCATCAGGCCATCGATATTCATGACCCTGTTCGAAATAAGAATATCTCAGGATTTCTGCCTGAAGAAAGAGAGTGGATGACTCGTTTTCTAGCCACTGGCTTCAAGGATACTTTTCGGATGTTTTCTGACGAGCCTCATAAATATACTTGGTGGAGTTACCGAGCAAATTCTCGCGCTAACAATAAAGGTTGGAGGCTAGATTATGGTATGGCAACAGACGAGTTAGCGGCTAAGATAAATCGATCGGTTATTTTGAGTGATGCGGTACATAGTGATCACTGTCCGATACTAATTGAAATAGCATAGCATGAAATACAATACACTGAACGGAACAGATTTAGAAGTAAGTGAGATTTGTTTAGGAACCATGACTTGGGGTCGACAAAACTCTGAAAGTGAAGGCTTCGAACAGATGGATTATGCATTCGATCAGGGTATTAATTTCTGGGATACGGCAGAGCTCTATCCGGTCCCTACACTTCCTGAGTTATATGGAGATACCGAAAAGATTATCGGTAATTGGCTTGCCAAAAATGGCAAACGTGATGAATTAGTCATCGCTACGAAAATTGCAGGGAAGGCTCCTTTCACCAAACATATAAGAACTACAGGCTTTACTCCTGAGGGAATTGCCGAGGCGATTGATTTAAGCTTACAACGACTTAAGACCGATTATATTGATTTATATCAGTTGCACTGGCCAACGCGTAACACCAACTTCTTTGGAAAACGCGACTATCCTGATGAGGCTTTTAAAACAGATGAGTGGAAGGACAATATTTATGAAGTCTTAACTGAACTAGGAAAGCAGATTGCCGTAGGTAAGATTCGACACATCGGGCTATCGAATGAAACTCCCTGGGGAGTAATGCGATTCATTGAAGAACATAAAAAGGACGCTTCCTTACCTAAAATCGCAACCGTTCAGAATCCTTATAGTTTACTGAATCGTTTATATGAAATCGGGCTTTCTGAGGTCAGTCACCGAGAAAATGTAGGGTTATTGCCTTATTCTCCCCTTGGCTTCGGAGTTCTTTCGGGTAAATACCTCGGAGGTAAATCGCCAGAAGGGGCGCGTGTAACCCTTTTTCCGAATTACAGCAGATACAGTGGTCCTATTGCGACCAAAGCGACTGAGGCCTATTATGAAATTGCTCAGAAGCACGGCCTTAGTTTACCACAAATGTCGTTAGCGTATTTGCGTACTAAACCCTTTGTTACTTCAACCATTATCGGGGCAACCTCGATGGAGCAACTAAAAGAAAATGTTGAAAGTGCTTCGTTGGTACTTGGCGAAGAGGTAATCGCGGCGATAGAAGAGGTTCATAACACCTATCCTAATCCAGCGCCTTAATTCTTTGAGAAAATCTTAGCTACTACCTCTTCGATTTTTGCCACTCTGATAATACGTATTTGATGAGTCTTATCATCAATACTTGCATTTGAGGCGACAAAGATTGCCTTGAATCCTAATTTTTCGGCCTCGGCAATTCGCCTATCGATACTCTGTACCGATCTGATTTCTCCAGCAAGACCCACCTCAGCTGCGAAACAAATGGATGCAGGTAATGGTTTGTCTGCGTTGCTTGAAAGAACAGCCATTACAACACCAAGGTCTATTGCGGGATCATCGATATGTATTCCTCCAGTGATATTGAGAAAGACATCTTTGGTTCCTAACTTGAACCCCACCTTCTTTTCTAACACGGCTAATAGCATGTTAAGTCGTTTGCTATTGAATCCCGTTGCAGATCGCTGAGGGGTTCCATAAACAGCAGTACTCACCAGCGCTTGGATTTCGATCATTAGCGGGCGCTGTCCCTCAAGAGTTGCCGCCACAGCAACGCCACTTAAGGGCTCTTCGTAATTGGAGAGTAGTAATTCAGAGGGGTTGGTAACTTCTCTTAGACCACCAGATAGCATTTCATAGATTCCGAGTTCAGCGGTGCTTCCGAAACGGTTTTTTAAAGCTCTTAAGATGCGATACACATAGTTTCGATCTCCTTCAAATTGAAGAACGGTATCTACCATGTGCTCTAATAATTTCGGTCCTGCAAGCTGGCCGTCTTTGGTGATGTGCCCTACTAAAATCAGCGGTGTTCCTGTGGCTTTTGCATAGTAGGTGAGCTCTGCAGTGCACTCTCTAATTTGAGATACGGTTCCACTAGCAGATTCGAGTTTTGGGGATTGTAGGGTTTGAACCGAGTCTACGATGATAAGATCGGGCTGAACCGCTTCGATTTGAAGGCCGATAAGGTCGGTTTTAGTTTCAGCCAGTACGTAACAATTCTCTTGGTTAGATTGAATTCGATCTGCTCGAAGCTTAATCTGCTTCTCGCTTTCTTCTCCTGAGACATAAAGAACTTTTTTACCTAACGAAAGTGCGATTTGTAAGAGCAGGGTGCTTTTTCCTATTCCAGGTTCACCCCCAAGAAGGATTACTGAACCGGGTACTAATCCGCCCCCTAAAACTCTATTAAATTCTTGATCCCTAGTGTCAATTCGGGTTTCAGTCTCGAAGTTTATTTCGTCTAATTTTTGAGCTTTCTTTTTGGTCTGTAGGGCAGTGGTGCCTACGACAGGAGCTTCTGATGCTGGACTAATCGTCTCTTCAACAAGTGTGTTCCATTCTTTACAGGCAGAACATTGACCTTTCCATTGCGCAGATTGGGCGCCACAGTTCTGACAGAAATAAGCCGTTTTAACTTTTGCCATACCTAACGATTACGATACACTAAAGGTAGGGTAAGAAAACAAAGTGCACCGAAAAGAACAATCATGAGGGTCTGGGAGATCCAAAGAATCCAACCAAAGGCCTCTCCCGAAGCAAAAGAAATACCGAATAATGCGAGTGAAGCTCGAACAGCGATCGGATATAATCCTACCCCTCCGTTGGTAGTGGTCATTGCAAAAGATCCAGCTATGAAAGCGATAAGAAGTTCAGATAGACCTAAATGAATCGTCTCTGGAACCGTGAATTTGATTACCCAAAACATGGCGATGTAGCAGGACCATATAAATAGGGTATGGCCTAAAAAAGCCATTCTATTTTTCATACGAAACACCGAAAGAAGCCCACTTTTAATGCCCTCTAAGAAGTCGAGCAACTTGGTCAGGAGTGAAGATGAACTCGATTTGAGCATCCGAATGGTTAGAAGCAAGCCAACTACAGCTACAACCACCACTGCGATGGATAAAAGTAGGGCGTTTTGGTTCTCCTGCAAGAGTAATAATAGTCGTTCAGTTTGTAGGATGAGTGCTAGTAGAATAACTAGAAGAAGCATGATTAAATCAATGATTCGCTCGGTAACGATAGTGCCAAAACCTTTGTCAAAAGGAACTTTTTCGTAGGTTCTTAGTGAAGTGGCTCTCAAGACTTCTCCAGATCTTGGGATTCCCAGATTGGCAAAATAGGCCATCATTACGAAGTAAAAATTGGCTAATGTCGAAGGGTGGTAGCCCAGTGGATGAAGCAGATAATTCGCTCGTATGGCTCTCGACAGATGGCTTAATAACGCTAGTAAAATAGACGCGCCCACAAACCAAGGGTTTGCGGATTGGATGTAGGTTAAAATCTCTTTGCGAACGGCCTCGGGGGTGTTGAGGTAAGAATAAAGGATCAAAAAGACCCCTAAAGCGATAGGCAAAAGGGTTTTGAAAAGCTTTCCGATCGACTTTGCAGCCATTAAGATTTTAGCAAGTTGGTGTTTTCATCAGGAAAAATAACCGCTGGTTGAAACTGACGAGCCTCTTCCATGCTCATATAACCATAGGCCATGATAATCACAATATCCCCTGGGGCTACTCGTCGAGCAGCTGCTCCATTGAGGGTGATTTCTCCGCTTCCTCTAGGACCAGGAATAGCGTAGGTTTCTAGACGTTCTCCGTTGTTGTTGTTGACTACTTGAACCTTTTCCCCTCGAATGAGGTTGACAGCGTCCATGAGGTCTTCATCAATAGTGATACTTCCGATATAGTTTAGGTCAGCTCCTGTGACTTTAACTCGGTGAATCTTCGATTTTACTACTTCAATCATCATCGGTGCAAAGGTAGCGACTAATTAATTCATAGCAAGATTATCGATAAGACGAACCCCATCGATTTTTGCCGCAATAAAAGCTCTGTATTTCTTATTTTTCTTTCGCTCTGAATGAGCGGATAGCGTAGTGGCTTCGGCAATTTCAAAGTATTCAAGCTCAAACGAGGGATTCGACTTGAACGCCTCGGTTACTGCCTCTTTAATTTTTGGTAGATCCATCGAGGTGAATCGACGCTTGGCCCAGAGAAGTTGCTGATAAATAAAAGTGGCTTCTGAAATGGCTGCCGAGTTGAGTCTTTGATTTCTAGAGCTCATCGCTAAACCAGAATCTTCGCGAATAATTCCGCATCCGACGATCTTAACAGCTAAACGTTTTTGTTTAGCGACTCTCGATATAATCAGTAACTGTTGGTAGTCTTTCTCTCCGAAATAAGCGTAATGAGGACGCACAATTCTGAGGAGTCGTTCGACGATAGTAGCTACCCCGTCGAAATGTCCTGGGCGATTGGGCCCTTCCATCACCTGGTCGAGTCCTTTAAAATCGTAATTCTTAGAGGAGATTTCTCCCCCATAAATATCATCGGCCTCTGGTGCATAAACCCAGATTTCACCCTTTTCTGAGGAGAGTAAATTGAGATCTTTGTCAAGAGTTCTCGGGTAGGCGACTAGATCGTTTTTATCGTTGAATTGGGTAGGGTTCACAAAAATGCTAACGATTGTGATATCGTTTTGGTAGAGCGAGCGTTTAACTAGACTCAGGTGTCCTGAATGTAGTGCTCCCATCGTTGGTACAAGGCCTACACTGCGTTTTTTCGATTTTTCAGAGCGGAGGGCTTTTTGTAAATCAGCAGTGCTAGTATAGAGTTGCATTTGAGCGAGTTGAGGGCCCAAAAATACCACAAATGGGCTTATCCACAATAATTTCTTATCTTTGACCCCTGTTTTTTTGAGCACAAAATCAAGGGTTTATGAATGGAAAAAGGATTTTATTTGTTTCGTCAGAACTAGTACCCTATTTGCCAGAGAACGATGTCTCGTCAATGTCGTACGAAGCACCGAGAGTGGTAAATAACAACGGGGGTCAGATACGCATATTTATGCCTCGTTATGGGTCGATCAATGAGCGCAGACACCAGCTGCACGAAGTGATCCGTCTGTCTGGAATGAATTTAGTCGTGAATGATATGGACATGCCCTTGATTATTAAGGTGGCTTCAATCCCTAAAGAACGCATCCAGGTTTACTTCATTGATAACGATGAGTATTTTAAAAGAAAGGCAACCTTTACAGACAAGGAAGGGAAACTTTTCAAGGATAATGACGAGCGCGCTATTTTCTTTGCTAAAGGTGTCATAGAGACGGTTAAAAAATTAAACTGGGCGCCGGACATCATTCACGTTCATGGATGGATGGCTTCCTTACTACCTCTTTATCTTCGCACTTGCTATAAAGACGAGCCTATTTTCGCTGAATCTAAGATTGTAACTTCAATTTACAATCAGGGATTTGAAGGGGATCTTCCTGGAGATCTTTGCAAAAAAGTTGCTTTTGATGGGGTAGAGACCTCAGAAATCGCAAGCCTTGAGCAGCCAAATCATACGAATTTGTTAAAAGTGGCTGCAGATCATTCAGATGGGATTATTTTAGCCAGCGAAAACCTACCAGAAGAAATCAAGTCGTATTGTGAAGCCTATGACAAGCCTGTTCTTCCTTATGTTTCTCCACAAGAAACCGAAGAGGCTTACCTTAAGTTCTACAACGACCAATTATCTGACTAACTCGTCTCTATGACCACATATCGCCTACGCCGCCATTTCGGCGCTGCAATAGCCCTAGTATTACTCGTTGTTTTTAGTGCTTGTGAAGAGGATACCTATACCTTAGGCCAAGCGGTTATTGAGGGAGAACCCTTTAGTACCAATCGTATTGATTACCCTATTGAAAGTATTAAGCAGTTAAAGATTGATCGGGTACAAACGAGTCAACTTCCCATTTTTCAGCTAGGAAATTTTAAGGACCCCATCTTCGGTACCACGAGTGCTCAGATCCTTACAGAAGTTCAACTTACAGAGGTCAAGCCTATTTTCGGAAGGCTTTCAGCAGACACAGAGACCCTTCAAGATGTTTCTGGTAACAACGACACCTTGAACGAAAATGAAACGGTGGTAAGAGCTAGACTCTACATTCCTTTTCAGAAAGTCCCTGCCGCGACGCAGGATTCTGATAGCGATGGTGTTCAAGATGCTTTTGACGCTGACCCTGATGATATCAATAGCGATAGCGATGGAGATGGGCTTACCGATAACGAAGAGCGTTTGCGTGGAACAGATCCGCTCAATGCCGATACCGATGGGGACGGTATCAATGACTTAGATGATGAAAGCACCGCATCGAACTCTTACGCAAAGCGTGTATCTCTTGATAGCATTTATTCGTTCTCAGGAAATGATGTGTTTGATTTAACCGTTCGACACAGTGATTTCTTTTTGAGAGATCATGAGCCTACTAGCGGGTTTCTTGATCCTTCGGCCTACTTTTCAGATGATTCATCAAAGTTTGAAGATTTTCTAGGGGATGTACTTTTTGAGGGTAAAGATACCATTAGCGAGTTTCAGTACATCGAATATCAAATGGATGATCCAGATACAGAAGAAGACGAATCAGCTTTTACAGATGCTTCTAAAACAAAGGACCCAGGTATTTATGTAGATCTAGACCCAGACTTTTTTCAAACGATGATTTTGGACAAAGAAGGAGGTTCAGAATTATTATCTCGTTCAAATTTCAAAGATCATTTTCGAGGCATACACCTTTCTTTGGCGGCAGATAACGATTTGATGATGCTTTTAAATTTAACCTCAGGTTATATTGAGGTGGACTACACTTATGATTTTTGGAATACCCAAGACGATAGTGATGCGAGCAATGATGCTATTGATACTGAGGAACGTAGTTTTCGATTAAACTTAGTCTCTGGAGGCTCATTCGGTATCACTAGTGGTAACGCGGTGAATACTTGGACTGCGGAGAATAACGTCGCAATCATTGATAATCAAGATTTTGTAGAGCGTGTTTACCTTAAAGGGGGTAGCGGTTATCTCGCACAGTTTCAAATTCCTGATGAAATTATTGAAGAAATCAAAGCCAATAATTGGCTCGTAAACGAAGCAAGCATTGTTTTTCACGTGGATCAAGATGTCATGCAACAATATCCTGAACAGCCTTCTCGTTTATACCTATTTAAGGACGGTAGTAATCTACCGGTTTATGATGCGTTAACAGAAACGTCTACTGATGAAAGTCCCCTTGGAATCTTTTTGAACTACGATGGGAGATTACAATATGACACCGAAGGCAATAGTTCTCATTATACGGTTCGATTAACCGATTATGTGAATCATGTGGTTCTTCGAGATTCGATTAACGTACCGATCAATGTGGCAGTAAGTGCGAACATCGGCCTACCAGTCACTTACGCGGCCAAGGTTTCGGATTCAGATGAGGTGGTATCGTACCCTCAGATGAGCGCTGCAACTCCATTAAGCACGGTGCTCTATGGTTCGAACACCACGGTGCCTGAAGATAAGCGCTTAGAGCTTCGCATCTATTACACTCAAATTCAGGATTAAACGTTGGCAATTACCGATTTCCTCTATATTCCAATGCTTATTGGGGTCATTTCCCTTTTGTTTTTTCCTAATTTTGAACCCTAAAACAACCCAATTATGTGCGGAATTGTAGGATATCTCGGTTCGCGAGAAGCTTTCCCAGTAGTTATTAAAGGACTTCAACGTTTAGAATATCGGGGCTATGATAGCGCCGGAGTAATGTTGTATGACGGCAGTGAAGTTCGAGTCAGTAAAACCAAAGGAAAGGTTTTTGACTTAAAGACAAAGGCAGAAGGCGAACAGAACACCAAAGGTTCTTTAGGTATTGGTCATACTCGCTGGGCTACTCATGGTGTGCCAAACGATGTCAATGCGCATCCGCATCAATCAAATTCTGGTCGTATCGTTGCTATCCACAACGGGATTATTGAGAACTACGCGCCCATTAAACAAACGCTTGAAAAACGAGGATATACTTTTCAATCAGACACCGATACAGAAGTACTCGTAAATCTTATCGAAGAGATACAAATTAAGGAAGAGGTTTCCCTTACTAAGGCGGTTAGACTTGCGTTAAACGAAGTGGTGGGAGCTTATGCCCTCGTGGTTTTTGATGCGTCTGACCCATCTACTCTTGTTACCGCAAGAATGGGAAGTCCACTTGCTATCGGAGTAGGTGAGAACGAATTTTTTGTCGCCTCTGACGCTAGTCCTTTTATCGAATTTACTTCAAATGCTATTTACCTAGAGGATGATGAAATGGCAACAATTCGCTTAGGCAAGGAAGTGTCTGTCAGAAAGATTGCCAACGACAAGAAAGTAGATCCTTTCATCCATGAACTTCAATTGTCACTTGACGAGATCGAAAAGGGCGGATACGATCACTTCATGCTCAAAGAGATTTATGAGCAACCTAAAGCAATTCGAGATACTTATCGCGGGAGGCTTCGAACGGATTCGGGGCTGATTAAAATGGCCGGAATAGACGATCATCTAGATAAGTTTCTCAACGCAAAACGAATTATTATTGCCGCCTGTGGTACTTCTTGGCATGCAGGATTGGTCGCTGAATATATCTTCGAAGACCTTGCCCGTGTATCCGTAGAGGTTGAATACGCCTCTGAATTTCGATATCGCAACCCTGTAATCGGCCCGGGAGATGTCCTTATTGCTATCTCACAGTCTGGTGAAACTGCAGATACGCTGGCTGCTATTAAGATGGCAAAGAGTCGCGGAGCCTTTGTTTTTGGAGTATGTAATGTAGTAGGTTCGTCAATTGCTCGCGAAACACACGCAGGCTCATACACCCATGCTGGCCCTGAGATTGGGGTGGCTTCGACGAAAGCCTTCACCACCCAAATTACTGTATTAACGTTAATTGCCTTAAAGCTAGCTAAGGAAAAAGCTACCATTGCTGATTCTGAGTATGCACATCTCGTTAAAGAGTTAGACTCGATTCCTTCGCACATTGAAACCGTACTTCAATCAGAAGCAGAGATCAAAGAAATTGCAGAGGTATACCACCAATCCACCAATAGTCTGTATCTAGGTCGAGGTTATAATTTCCCAGTAGCACTCGAAGGAGCGCTCAAATTAAAGGAGATTAGTTATATCCACGCCGAAGGGTATCCAGCTGCAGAAATGAAACACGGCCCAATCGCTCTTATCGACGAGTCGATGCCAGTTTTCGTGGTGGCCATTAGAAAAGGGCATTATGAGAAGGTGGTAAGTAACATTCAAGAAATCAAGTCTCGAAAGGGTAAGATCATTGCGGTAGTAACCAAAGGAGACACTCAGGTGGCTGAACTAGCCGATCACTGTATCGAAATTCCTGAAATCGAGGAGTCGCTTAGCCCGATGCTCACCACCATCCCATTACAACTATTATCTTATCATATTGCAATTTTACGCGGATGCAACGTAGATCAGCCGCGAAATCTCGCGAAGTCGGTTACCGTGGAGTAACATTATGCTCCTTTTATCGTCATAGATAAAAAGAGCTATGAAAAAGATTTTATTGGGGCTTCTTGTGATGATTTTCACTGGACTTTCAGCCCAGCAAGCGCAAATTGAGCTTTTAGGAAGACAATCAATAGAGCTAGATTTTGTTGATTATCCGCTTTACGGTCTGAAACTTAAAAACAGTTCTTCAGCTGAAATAGAGGTAAGTATTATTTCGCGAGTTAGCAATGAACAAGTTCGCGGATTTGGCCTTGCTCCCAAATCTACTGTGGAAGAGGTGCTAATTGAATCAGATTCCTATGCGCTTTTCACTAATCTTTCAGATAACGAAGCATTATTTTCTATTGAGGCAACTCCTAAAGTGGCTGCGCCGGTAACTGAAACTGATGGGGTTAGCTTTACTTTGAGAAATAACACTCTTAAGTCGATACCGCTAATTATTCCCTCGGTGATGAATCCCAATTTATCTCCTAAATCAAATAGTGGAGTGTACCTCAAATATGGTCAGAAAGTTTACCTCAAAAGAGGGATTTCGAAGAAACTTATTCTCACGGTTGATGAAACGATTCGTGAGGGTTCCTTAATTGATGTGGATAGCCTTATTAAAAATGTATCTCTGACAGGAAGAAGGTAGAAACACATTTACTAGTTTTGCGCTGTGAATGCAACCTTAAGCGCAATCCTTCGTAAGTTCCTGATTTGGAAATACAAACATATTTCTGAGCGCAATTTTGTTTTAATTCTTAGTGCACTTGTTGGCCTAGTTGCAGGACTAATCGCGGTGCTTATTAAGAATATCACCTACGGCATTCAGTATGTTGGATCTCTCGGGCTTTCGCTTACTCAAAACGGCCTTTACTTTGCTCTTCCCCTTATTGGATTGTCTGCGGTATATTTTATTTGGCATAAACTCTACCGCAAAGGAGTATTTCAACCTATCGCAACCCTTCTATTTGCGTTGTCAAAAAAGGGAGCCAAGGTAGAGTCGAATAAGTTTTACATGCCCCTCATCACCGCTCCTTTAACGGTTGGGTTTGGGGGTTCGGTCGGTCTGATGAGTCCGGCTATTTTATCTGCATCGGCAGCATCTTCTGTTTTTGGTGATCTTTTTCATCTAAACCGAAAAACTAGAATGTTACTTATCGGTTGTGCCGCTTCAGGAGTTATTGCAACTAGTTTTCAATCACCTATTGCTGCGGTGATCTTTGCTATTGAAATTTTTAGTTTAGACCTCACATTTGCCTCGTTACTTCCTTTGCTTGTTGCCTCCTTAGTGTCGGTGATCACTTCTTTTTTAGTGGTAGGAGACCAGGTATTGTTCACTTTTGATCACAATGAAGGGTTTAATGTTTCAGATACATTCTTCTATATCGTTTTAGGTTTGATGGCGGGCTTGGTTAGTGTTTATTTTCACAAGGCGCATTTCGCTATTACCGGTGCACTTGAACGCATTAAATCGAGATCCTATCGATTTATTGTGGGGGGTGTAATCATGGGAGCGATGCTGTACTTTATCCCTCCACTTTATGGTGAAGGGTATGGAGTGATCAACGCGCTGCTCTCAGGCAATCATCTAACCGTTATTCAGGGTTCTATGTTTGACCTTTGGTCAGAAAAAACCTATGTGGTGATCTTTCTTCTCTTGGGAATCACCCTTTTTAAGTCACTTGCGATGACCCTCACTATTGCGTCGGGAGGTACAGGAGGTATTATTATTCCTGCTCTTGTAATGGGAAGTTCATTAGGTAACGCGGTTGGTAAGACTTTCAATGCGCTGGGGTTTGCGGTCAATGAGACACATTTTACGCTGATTGGAATGGCTGGTATTGTAGCCGGAGTTTTAAAAACACCCCTTACTGCCATCTTTTTAATTGCTGAAATTACTGGAGGTTATGAGCTTTTTATTCCGCTTATGTTATGCGTTTCAACGGCCTACCTGATTTCGAAAAACAACCTCAGTCATACCATTTACACCAAAGAGCTGGCCGAGAAGAATGCCCTGCTGACCTTTGATAAGGATCAAAGCGTTTTGACGCTGATGAATCTCGATTCGGTGATTGAACAGAATTTTGTTGAACTCGGTCCCGAAATGTCGTTAAGACAATTACTAGAAGAAGGGGTGGCTAAATCGAGTCGAAATTTGTTTCCGGTGGTAAGTGAAGACGGTTCTTTAGAGGGGGTTATTTTGCTTGATGACATTCGATCGGTACTCTTTGATCAATCCCTTTATGACGTCACGAAGGCTAGGGAGTATATGACTCGTCCGCCAGAGGTAATTGATTATGCTAAAGACAATATGCAGCAGGTCATGCAGCGTTTTCAAGATAGTGGAGCCTGGAACCTCCCCGTTATTCGCGAAGGTAAGTATTATGGCTTTGTGTCGAAATCCAAACTTCTAACCGCCTATCGACGAGAGCTAATCAATTACAGCGTATAGTTGATAATCAGTAGTTTAGATAGAATTTTCGATGATATCCGTTTTGAGCTTAGTCTTTGACATTTTAGAGGGTGATTCTTTGTCAAATTCACAACAGCTTTGAAAAAAGCCCTATCTTTCCCCCATCAAACTGGATGAAATAAATCTAATAACCACATGATGAAAAAGTTAATTCTTGTACTTAGCATCCTTTCAAGTGCTTTTGCTCTAGCTCAAACTAGCGTAAATGGAAAGGTTGTAGATCAAAATGGAGCTCCTGTTGCCAATGCAAACATTATCGTAGTTGGACAAGCAGAGGGTGCTGTAGCTGATTTCGACGGAAACTTTGCTTTTACTACTAACCTTACTCCGCCATTCACCGTGCGTGTTTCAAGTTTAGGTTATACTACAGCAACAGCTACCTTCTCAGGATCAGCCCTAACTGTAACGCTCAATGAATCTTCTACGGCGTTAGATGAAATCGTAATTTCTGCTTCTAGAACTCCTGAGCGTATTTTCGAATCGCCCGTTTCTGTTGAGCGTTTCGGTCTTGCTCAGATCCAGAACGCTACCGCAGAGAGTTTCTACGGAAGTTTACAGAACCTTAAGGGAGTTGATATCAATACCAACTCACTTACTTTTCAATCGATCAATACTCGTGGTTTCGCAACTTTTGCGAACACAAGATTCCTTCAATTAGTAGATGGAATGGACAATACAGCGCCAGGTCTTAACTTCGTTTTAGGTAACCTAGTTGGTATGTCTGAGCTTGATGTTGCAAGTGTTGAGATCTTACCAGGGGCTTCGTCTGCGCTTTATGGTGCTGGTGCCTTCAATGGTATCTTATTCATGACGTCTAAAGATCCATTCACAACCGAAGGGGTTAGTGTTTATGGTAAAACTGGTATCACGGTTCAGAATGCAGCTGGTGCTAATGAGTACATGGATGTTGGAGTTCGTTTCGCCAA
>JAAZVY010000061.1 GCA_018623195.1 Flavobacteriaceae bacterium
GAAGAACTCCATCTTCCCAGATCAAAGAATACAGATGAAACTCGCTGCCAATACCGTCTATGGTCTTATCTAATCCATAAGACGCGGGGTTTCCTGAGCTGTCATCTTTCCAGTGAAAAGTTCCAAGAACTCGGTCAGTCTCCCAACCTCGTTTTTCCATAATATCAATTTCTCCACATTCAGGCCAGCTTACCTCTCCTTTGGTTGCTTGAAATACTCCTCCACGCTCATTGATATTAGATCCTAGGGTCCAAATCGCAGGCCAAGCGCCGGCTTGAGAAGGAAGTTTCGCTCTCACATCAACGCGTCCGTATTTAAAATCATACTTTGAATTAAGGCGAGCCGAGGTATATTCTTTGGTGCTATCTTCAAAAGTGTAAGATTCCTTTTTGGCAATGATTTTCAGTGTACCGTCTGAAACTGTAGCGTTCGCCTGACGATCGGTGTAGTGTTGCTTTTCGTTATTGGCCCAACCGCCACTAAAAATGGGTAATGTCTGCAGGTGCCATTTTTCTGCACTTGGTGCTCCTTCGTAATCAAATTCGTCATTCCAAACTAGGGTCATCCCATCATAAGAAGTGATTTCCTCACCGGGTTCTTCACATGCATTACACGACCCACCACAGTCAATACTGATTTCATCTCCGTTAAGAATTCCATCACTACAAGTTGCTTGAGGTTCTGGATTAGGCCCACTCTTTTCACAAGAAAAGAAGGCAAAAACGATAAGTACAATGGATAATTTCTTCATAATTATAAAGTTATGCCCGCATAAAGCGGGCATAACAAACTTAAACTATTGATTTGATATTTACAGGTTAATCTTAATGTCTGTAATGGTTACAGGGACATCGCGAGTCGTTAAGTACATCAGTGCTGAACTGTATGTGTTGGATGCATCTTGCGCTTCGATAGTTACCGTATACTCAGTAGCAGTTTCTCCATTGATAGTAATAGTTTCGGTATTGAAGCTAGGCTCAGTGGCGTTCGAATCATTTTCATCATAAGGCAGTCTCTCAAATCTGAAATAGATACCCGCCTCCGAAGCAGATGAAGCCGTGAACGTAATGGTTCCGCCATTTGGGAATCCTAATGGATAAATCTCTGCATTGTTATTAGCCCAACCAGCCCAAGACTGAGCGTCTCCTGGGAAGGTGTAGATACCACCCTCTTCAATCGTTGCGCCCCCAAAAGGCCCATCGAAGTTAGGGCTAAACGTTCCCGAAGTATTTACTGAAGTGGTAGTTTCTCCTGATGCGCCTGGATTAATCTTAACATTGGTAATAGTAACCTCTACATCGCGAACGGTGAAATACATAAGAGCAGAGCTGTAAGTGTTCGCAGCATCTTGAGCGTCAATCGCGATCGTGTATTCTTTAGCTTCTGAACCAGAAACAGTTACTTCAGCAGTGTTGAAGCTAGGTTCTGTTGCGTTTGGATCGTTCTCGTTGTAAGGCAGTCTTTCAAATCTGAAGAAAATACCTGCGTCTGCTCCTGCAGATGACGCAGTAAATGTGATGGTACCTCCATTCGGGAAACCTAATGGATAGATGCTTCCGGTGTTGTTCGCCCAACCTGCCCAAGTCTCAGCAGATGAAGGGAAGCTGTACACATCATTCTCGGCAGTTGTTCCACCGAAAGCGCCACTAAAGTCGGCGTCAAATGATCCATCAACATTTACCGTTGGCTCCTCAGGATCTTCTCCTGGCTCTGAAACTCTAATATTATCGATATAGTGGGTCGTTTCTGCCGTCTCGGCTGTATCTCCAAAATCCATGATAAATACCATACGATCAAATACTCCAGAATGAGAAGCAGCATCTAAATTGAAGGTAACGGTTTCCCAGCCAGTACCGGTAGTAGCCACTTTAATGTCGCCTGTATTAGCGCTTGAATTTGCAGAATCTTCTAACTTCATAGATACAACCTGGCCTTCGCGCACAGAATGTACATCTACACTGATCGCAGTATTAGGTTCTGATAAAGTAACTTTAGATTCAAGGTCAAAGAAGAATCCTTGCCATACCTCTTGGTTTCCTTGCTCTACAATTTTAAGAACCTTAGCCGAAGTATTTCCTGTAGTGTTTGGGTTGTCTACGATCTCTAACTGAATCTTGTTGCCTTCTGAGAAACCAAATACACCCCAAGTTCCGTCAGGATTATCCCCGTTGTTCTCGTTATCATCTGAGAAATCAGGTCCCATTCCTTCTTCTTCCATGTCGATAGTTCCGACATTTAAATCTGGAGCGGCCATGGTGATAGGCTCCTCACAAGCTGAACATGAACCTCCACAGTCGATTCCTGTTTCGTCTCCGTTCTGAATTCCGTCGTCACAAGTTGCCTGTGGCTCAGGAGTTGGATCATCTTTTTCACAAGATGCAATGAATAACACGAAAGCTAATGCCATCATACTCATTAATCGCGCACTAAACGAATGCAATTTTTTTGTTTTCATAAATGTTAGTAATTAATAATCAAGGTTAAACGTATCGTTATAAACGAACCTTATAAAATTACTAACTATTTAGTCTTGTTGTACTTTGTTGTAGAGCATCGGTACACGCGGTTTTAACACAAATCACTCATAATCAATGTTTTAAAAAACCTCTTTGTGAAATTTGTAGAGTAATTGTAGGGCTAAAAGGAGTGTATGTATTCTGACAAATTTTGTGATTTTTCGAGCCCTAACTTCTTTCTAACCCGATATCTTTTCATTTCTACACTCTTTAAACCAATATTAAGGAGCTCTGAAATCTCCTTGTTTGAAAGGTTCAATCGTATGTAGACTAGCAGTCGAACTTCTTGTCTAGTTAAACCTTGATGACGCTTATTCAAATTCGCAATAAACTCAAAGTCTAATTCGTTAAAGGCAGATTCAAATTTGGTCCAATCACTGTCATCCTCTAGCTGCTTATCTATGAGTGCCGTGATCTCCTCTACAGGCTTTTCAGATTTAGCCTTGCTAATTTGGGCTTTCAGGTCTTTGAGAAGGGCATTTCTTCTGATCTCCGCCTCATAAACCCCTGTTAATTCACGCTTTCTTAGTTCTAACTCGTTTTCAAGATGTTTATTCTTCAGTTGACTAATTCGATTCTCCTCACGAAGTTGATTCGTTTCTAAAAGTCGTTCGTTCTCTTCTCTGATTTTTCGTTCTCTTCTTTTATAGACAACCCTTACCAGGGCAGAGGCGATAAAAGATATGATGAGTCCTGAAAAGATAAGATAGAGCGTAAACTGTACCGTTTGATACCAAGGTTTGTCAATTTCAAAACGAATCGGTTTAGACGAGGCAAGTGTTTCTCCGTTGACGCCTATAACTTTGGTAGAAAGCGAATAACTTCCTGGTTGCAAGTTATAATAGGTCTTAAGCGTGCTCTGCGAACGATCTGTAATCGTGTCTCGCTCTGAGGTTAATTCATATTCATAGGCTGCCGGGTATCGCTCGCTAAAACTCGGGTGCGTATATCTGACTCTGATCGTCGATTCTTCGGCCTTTAGTAGGTGAAATTCTTGAGGTAAAAGGCTTACGAATTCATCTTGCCGCGCAACCTCTAGACTCAAAGGCCAAACTGGGAATGATGTTGGCTCCTCGTTATTTAGATTGGTGTCTAATACTAAAAACCCGTCCTTTAATCCGATTAAATATTCATGACTGCTAATAGCGTTCATGTTCTCAAAACCACTTACACCGAACGACGAAAGTCGGGTTTCTGGTAAAAATTCTTCGATGGCAATGTAATCGCCCGTATTTGAGGCGCGAAGAAGAATGACCTTTTCCTTG
Source organism: Flavobacteriaceae bacterium (assembly GCA_018623195.1). GTDB lineage: Bacteria > Bacteroidota > Bacteroidia > Flavobacteriales > Flavobacteriaceae > UBA3478. The sequence goes on from JAAZVY010000061.1 coordinate 3,782, forward strand.
GATAAGAATGAAGCCTCATTAGGCTGATATGAATTTTGTGCCGGCCGAACAATGGGGTCTGAAATAAGGGCTGTAAGTTCTCGGCGATACCGAAGCGCTCCTTTCTCGACGCTAAAAACACCCTCAGAGCTATTATAATAGAGCTCGTCCTCCAATAAAAACAAGCTGCTGGCCGCACCCAAAGCTGGAATCTGTTTTTCAGAACGAACAACAAGGTTATTCCAATCAAAATCGAGCAAGAAAACCCCGAGGCTTTCATGGTTAACGACAATAACATCATCAAGGAGTTCTACAAATCGTGATGGAGTATTAAAGCCATTGACTTTTTCAACCACAGGGTTTCGAGTGGGTCGATAGATATAGACTCCATTATATCCGCCTAACACATAAGAAGACACCCCTTTGGAATCCACATGCTCGCTGGCACTCCAATAACCAGTCTGAGCATCAATCAATGAAGCCTTTGAGTCCTTTATTTTAAACAACCCTTTGTCGTGAAAACAATAAAGCTGATTCCCTAAAGTCTTTAAGTTCCACACCTGGCCCCTTGTACCTGAAACAAATTCAAATTCATTCAATCCTTGGTTGAATAAATAGAGGCCTTGATTGGTTCCGATATATAAGTTGTCCCGATAATTGTTGGCTGTGTACACCACTCCAATATCCTCAAAACCAAATCTAAATTCACTAAGGTTAGAATTAGGAATAAAGGATGCGACGCCCTGGTCTAAGGCAACCCAAACCCTCCCTGTGACACTTTGAAACAAGCCAAGCACTGTGTTGTTATTGAGCCCGCTTCTTTTGTCTAAAACATACAATAGATTCCCTTCGGCGTCGTATACATGAAGGCCCGAAGAAATGGTTCCAACGACCAGATAACCGTTTCTTAATTGTATCAAATCATAAATCTGATCAGAATTCTTAAGGTCTACAAAAGGGTTGGCCTCTTTTATAAGATCTCCACTGTTAAGACGATAAGTCTCGCCCATTTCATTGACGAGATATTGAGCCCCGTTGCGCTGATAAATTCCCACAATGGCACTCGAAAGTTCTGGCAACTCAAATCGGCGATACTCTCCTGAAGAAAATTGAATCGCCTCCCTAGAGGAGAAAAAATAAAGGTCATCATTATCACTAAAAGATTCTGGACGATCTGATTCAAAAGGAGTGCGCAAAACAAGTTGATTCTCTACCACTTCATAAATAGCACGCTTCGACTGAAGAAAGAGCCGTTCGTCTAGCTGTGTGATGTTCCAAAACTCTTCTCCCACATCAATGTTTTGGTGCTCTAGTCCTTTTATTTCGCTGTAATCTTCAAGTCCGCGAGAAGTAATCTGGTAAAACCCTATGCTCATAGAACCCCCCACGTACAATCGATCCTCAACAACCTTAATCGAGCGAATATTTTGTGCGTTCGGGACAAAAACAGATTCCCAACGATTTCCATCAAACAACAATACTCGGGATTGATTTGCGACAAACAACATTCCGCTATCTGACTGTTCTATCGCCCAATTCTGATTGTCTGCGCCGTATTGCTCTGGCGGATAATTCTGAACTAAGGGGGTATACTGCGCCTCAGAAAAACCAGAAACCAACAAAAATAGTATCCACACAGACCTCGCTATTCGCTGTGTAATACCAATTGAAAATCCTATTTTAGAGGGTATAACCATAGATTAAGATCCATAAAGATATCCTATGAAATTCAGTATCCAAGCAATTGTAAGCAAAGCTGTTAGTATTTGTTTGCTTTTATTATCCGTATCTACCCTTTATGCTCAAGAGGCATCAACTGCTCCACAGCTAGAAAATATTGGACCTAGTATTATGAGTGGTAGGGTTGTTGATTTAGAAGTTAACCCCAACGATCCGACCGAGTTTTATGTAGCCTATGCCTCAGGAGGGCTATGGCATACCACTGATAACGGAACCACATTTACTCCTATTTTCGATAACGCCCCTACACAAAACATCGGAGATATTGCTATGCATTGGGAGTCTCGCACCCTTTATGTAGGTACAGGAGAAAACAACTCTTCTCGATCGTCTTACGCCGGTATCGGAATGTTCAAAACCACCTCCAATGGAGAAACCTGGGAACATATTGGACTCGAAGACAGCCATCATGTCGGTAGAATTGTCATCAACCCTAACGATCCCAATCATGTCCTAGTGGGGGTGATCGGACACCTTTACACGCCAAACAAAGAACGAGGCGTTTTTGTGTCTTCGGACGGAGGGAAAACCTGGGAAAACTCTCTTTTCATCAACGAAAACACGGGAATTATCGACCTCGCAGCTACCGAAGATTTCAGCGCTATTTATGCAGCAAGCTGGCAACGAGATCGTAAAGCTTGGAATTTTGAGGGCTCAGGTGAAGGTTCTGGCATTTATAAAAGTGAAGACCAGGGACGCTCCTGGAAACTTCTTACTACAGAGGGCAGTGGATTCCCTACCGGAAGTGGGGTGGGAAGAATCGGTCTTTCAATATTTGACAACCAAACCCTATATGCGGTTCATGACAGTCAATTCAGAAGAAAATCTTCTCAGAGAAAACCTTCGAAAAACGATGCGCTCACCAAAGACCAATTCAAAACTCTGAGCGTGAAAGAATTCTTAGCTCTTAGTGACAAGGCGCTTAATGAGTTTTTAAAATCGAATGGATTTCAAGAAAAATACCGCGCTCAAAACGTGAAACAACTCGTTCGTGATGGTGTGGCAAAACCTTCAGATATCGCACTTTATCTTGAAGACGCAAACGCCATGCTATTCGACACTCCTGTAATTGGAGCAGAAGTATACCGATCAGATGACGCCGGTAAAACCTGGAGTAAAACCCACGACGATTATATTGATGGGCTATTCTACAGCTACGGGTATTATTTTGCACAAGTACGTGTAGATCCCTCTGATGTAAACAACATTTATTTAGCAGGGGTTCCGCTGATTCAATCGAAAGATGGTGGCAAAACCTTTCAATCGATTGACAAAGAAAACGTCCACTCTGATCACCATGCGCTTTGGATCAACCCAAATAGACCCGGTCACCTAATCAATGGTAATGATGGAGGTATTAATATAACCTATGACGATGGAGTCAATTGGACTAAAAACAATAGCCCAAGCGTAGGCCAATTCTACGCCATACAAATCGACCACCAAGAGCCTTATAATGTTTACGGTGGTCTTCAAGACAATGGGGTTTGGATGGCCCCAAACACAGCCTCTGAAAACAGAGGCTGGCTAGCCTCTGGCCACAACCC
>JAAZVY010000062.1 GCA_018623195.1 Flavobacteriaceae bacterium
ATGCTGTTGTGAAAACAGATATCATCCAATTTATAATATTGATTTTAGGAGGAGCCGTTGTTTGCTTTGTTTCATTAAAAAATTTGGGAGGTTGGGAACAATTATATACCAAAACTCCCGAGAAGATGCATCTCCATTTATCTTCTGATCACCCAACCCTTCCCTGGACTCATTTATTTGGTTTATTCTTCCTGAATATTAATTATTGGTGTGCTAACCAAACGATCATGCAGCGGGCATTAGCTGCGAAAAACATCAAGCACGCACAAGTAGGACTCATTGCCGGTGGGTTTATCAAATATATCATGGCGATAATTATTATAATCCCAGGTATCGCCCTTTATGGCGAACTCGGTGATTCCCTAACAGAGCCGGATCTCGCATTTCCATATATGATAAAAACGTTTTTACCGGCAGGCTTAAAAGGAATCATATTATGCGGTTTATTTGCCTCATTGATGAGCACTGTAGATTCGACTTTTAATTCTTTGGGAACACTTTGGTCTACTGATATCTACTCAAAATACATCAACAGAAGAGCAACAGACTCTGAAAAAATCAACGCTGGACGAAATGCTATTTTATTCAGTTTAGGTAGTGCACTACTCACCGGGTTTATACTACTATACTTGAAATTCAATGATCCTGGATCAGCATTCACTCATACCCTTAATAACTTGAGATATTATATCAATTGCGGAATCGTAGTGTTGATTTGCAGTGCTGTAACACTCTATAAACCAAATCGAAAATGGATTTTATGGGCTTTTATTTTAACCTTACCCCTAAACATTTTCTTGCAGTACTATTTTCCTGACTTAAATTACTTTGTTAGAGCCTGCTATGTGATTATTGCTGGGTTATTTATAGCGATCACATCCAGCAGTTTCAGACTTTCAAATTTGATTGCCTTATTTTTTGGAGCGAACAATTCAGTTCGATATTTCGGGTGGTTACTTCTATTCAGCTTAATCGCACTACATATTATTTTTCATTAGTATCCATTAATTACTAGATGAATTATAATCTGAATTCCTAATCTACCAAAATATCATACACCACCACCTTACTCCATAGATGACTATAGTTAGTCACGAATAATTGGTGTACAGGGTCTACTTGATATGCGTCCTGAGCAGCTACGCTATCAAAATAAATGACCTCTGAGACATCCCAATCACTAGCAATAACTTCTCGATCAAATGTAGGAGCTGGCTCACCTATAATCAGATGCTTGACTTCCGCGATAGCGGCCAATGACTGCAGTCCCTCTTTGAGCAATTGTTTGTCTTGCACAGAATCTGGATTCTTAAGGGTAAAATACACATGATGAATCATTTGTCTTCCATCCTCATTAGATCTAGGGATGTTCTGAGCCTGAGAGGTATATGCGAAAAGTAATAAGGCGATAGATAAAAGCTGCTTCATATTGAATGCTAGATTTTTAATTCACTCCAAGCTAGATAAAAAATATCATTTCATTGCCGAGAGAAAAATGGTCAGGTTGTTAATTTTTAAAAGTGTAAGTACAATTCTTATAACTTGAGGGTATGCGACCTTACCTTTAAATCAACATATTATGAAAAGAATCTTTTACATCTTATTCGCTCTACCTTTCTTAAGTTTTGCTCAATCCGAATACAAGGTATCTTCGTATCTGTCTGAAGGGTTCAAAGCTCCCAATACCCATTATATTGGTGAAGCATGGTTAAATGGAGTACTATCTGCCGATGAGGAACTGCCCTAGGGAATCACCAAAGCAACCTTTAAAGCAAACTCAACCCTAGATTGGCATTATCACAGCTCAGACCAGGTATTGATTGTTGTTGAAGGCGAAGGCTATTACCAAGAAAAAAGGAAAAGATGCGATTCGCATGAAAACGGGCGATATGATCCGATTTGAAAAAGGCACAGAGCACTGGCACGCTTCCTCAAAAGAATCTGATGTCACCTATCTTGCGCTTTATGGAGGTACCGAACCTACCACTTGGACAGAGATTCTAACCCAAGAAGCCTATGATGCAATCTCTAATCAATTAAAGTAGTATTTGACTCGACGTTAATTTATTCAGCATACCATCGAATATGTAAGAATGGAAGGGTAAAACGGCGTACCAATACATTCGACCGTACACCCCAAGGGGTCGAAAGGTCGCTGTTTGAACTAATCGATTATTCACAATTTTGAATTCTAACCACGCCTCACCTGGTAGTTTCATTTCAGCATAGAGTGTTAAGTGACCAATGTTTTTATCAGAATGAATGACTCTCCAAAAGTCGATTGCATCACCGGTATTGATGGTATGAATGTTTGTTCGGCCTCTTCTCAGACCTACCCCACCAGACAGCTTGTCGATAAAACCTCGTAATTCCCATAGAAAATCAGCATGATACCACCCTGTCTCGCCACCAATTCTCCAAAGTTTATCCATCGTTACTTTTTTGTCTTTCATCTCTTTAATTCGCTTGTCTCTAAAACAACCAAATTCTGGAACTCTAGGTGTTTCAGAAATTTCAAAGTTGAATCCACTACTGGTAAACGAATCCTTCCAACTCGATGCAATTCTTTTTGATGAAATTTTACTAAAGGCTCTTTCTAATGCTTCCTTATAACCTATAGGTTGAATACTTAAAATTGAGTTTATATCGCTAGGGCTGCAGATAACCTCTGTCTTCATGCTATCTACTAAAGAAACCGCCAATCGATATGAAGTTGAAGTAACAAAGTAGAGCCAATAGGAAGAGATTCTAGGTGTCATTACAGGAACGGTATAGATGTATCGTTTTAACTTTCTTACTTCAGCGTAGCCTAACAACATTTCCTTATAGGTAAGAATATCTGTACTCCCGATATCGTAATGTTTATTATAGGTCTGTGGTTCAAAGAGCGATTTACTTAAGTACTGTAAAACGTCGCTAATTCCAATAGGTTGACATCTCGTACGTAACCACTTCGGGGTGATCATCACAGGTAACTTTTCAACTAAATCTCGTATAATTTCGAAGGAAGCGCTCCCAGAACCGATAATTATTCCAGCGCGTAGGCAAGTAAAATTATACGTCCCTTTAGCTAAAATATCTTCAACATTCTTTCGCGAATCTAGATGTTTTGAAAGATCAGAACTGTTTACAATTCCACTTAAATAAATAACCTGCTCTACAGTCGTCTGATTCAAATAACTGACAAAATTGAGAGCGCAAATTCGTTCTAATTCATCAAAATTATGATTGGAAGACATCGAATGCACTAGGTAGTAGGCTCCATCAATATCAACAGGTAACTTATCTAAAGACTCACGATTAAGTAAATCTACCTCTACTACTTCGATGTGTTTACGTTCAAAGTCATTGAGATTAAACCTCATGGTGTCTCTGACACAGCATACTACATCAAAATTCATGTTAATTAGAACTTCAAGCAATCGCTTGCCGATATAACCGTTTGCTCCGGTTAAAAGAATTTTATTTCGTTTCACTTAATTGACCGAGAAAGAAAAAATGGGGTTTGAAGAAAATTGAGAGGTAGTACCCTTGTAAACAAAAGCATACTCACCTGGTACAAGATTCGTTTGAATTCGAAACTTAGAATTCGAAATTGCCTCCCAGTTAAAATCAATAAGGAGTTTAGGATCAATTTGAAAGCTAGGGCCCTTCAGCAGCCCTAAAGAACCTATTTTAATAGATCGTTGATTTTTTTTCGAATTCACCTTTAAAGGGATTAGAATAAAATTAGCCGGTGATTGTGCACTAGCAATATTCTGTTCATTCGATATAGTGGATATAGCATTTCCTCCAAAATCTACATTCCTTGTTATGTCTAAAAGGATTACCTGATTTTGCCTATCAATCTTATTCATTGAAGACGACCCAATTAAAATAGATTTTGTACCTCCGCCTGCTAGACCAAAAGAAAACATAGTACCAAGCATATCTATTTTATGATTGGCGAAAACTTCTGGCACTATTCTTTTACCTTGATAATAAAACCCGTCTAATTCATTACTATCATCTGAACGTAGAATTTTTGATTTAATCTCCTTTGCAATCGAATCATATTCTACTTGAGTTAATAGTCCGAGAGAAAGAAGCTCCTTAGAATTCTTTAGCTTCTGAATGAGCACGTCGTTTTGAGCGCTTGAAAATGTAAGAGAAAAACTAAATAATAATAATAATAAGCACCTCATAATGAATATAATATATAACAATCTGCACTATGAGACAAGTAGCTAACATTCACCATACAGGTTTTCTTGGGGTTACCATTCTACTTTACACCTTATACAGCTTAACATCTTCAAAGTTGTCCTTACTTTTACAGCTGTGGAGACCAGAATCAATAAATACCTCAGTGAAATAGGATATTGCTCTCGAAGAGCTGCAGATAAACTTCTCGAAGAAGGGCGAATCACTATTAACGGCGTTCAGCCTGAGTTGGGCACAAAGGTCTCCGAGAACGATATCATTGCTGTCGATGGCAAAGTCGTTGGAGAGCGAAAAGAAAGGCACGTCTATATAGCACTAAACAAGCCTAGGGGTATTGTCTGCACCACTGACCGAAGAGTCGAAAAGGACAATATCGTTGACTTTGTAGGGCATCCGCAAAGAATATTCCCTATCGGTCGATTAGATAAACCTTCAGAGGGTCTGATTCTATTAACCAGTGATGGTGACATCGTCAACAAAATTCTTCGAGCCCGCAACAACCACGAGAAAGAATACATCGTCAAAGTAGATAAACCCATCGATCAAAAATTCATCTCGAAAATGAGTAATGGTATTCCCATTCTAGGTACTATTACCAATAAGTGTTTCGTGGAACAAATAGGACCTAAAACCTTTCGAATCATTCTAACCCAAGGTCTCAATCGTCAGATTCGCCGCATGTGTGAATACCTCGATTTCAGAGTCACTAAGCTTAAACGCATTCGAATCATGAATATAAGCTTAGATTTACCTGTAGGACAGTGGCGCGATTTACGTCCTGAAGAACTTACAGAGCTGAATAAGCTTTGTGAAGAAAGCTCAAAAACCCATACCTAGAAAACTATGAAAAACGGTCAAATTTTAATTCTCACCTTATTGATTGCCAGCTGTGCGACTAAGCCGCTATCGCTCGAAGAAGTCCAAGAAAGTATCCCCTCAGAAGAAACTGAACAGATTTTATACACCCTCGCTTCTGATGAAATGAAGGGCCGAGAAAGTGCTAGTGGCGGATACCAAATGGCTGCAGATTTCGTTACCGACTTCTTTGAAGAAAATGGAATTGAACCTTTTTATCCGGCTTACAAAGACTCTTTACAGACCAAAGAAGTGTGGAGTTATAATCTAGTCGGTTCTTTAGGTAAGTTTGAACAAAATCAGCCTACTATTTTAATCGGTGCTCATCTCGATCATATCGGAGTCAAAAACGAAAATGAAGAAGACCCCATTTTCAATGGCGCTAACGATAACGCATCCGGATCAACCGCCGTGCTACAGATTGCAAAGTTCCTAGCTACAAAAGAGTGGAATCAAAACATACTTGTGGCCTTATTTGCAGACGAAGAGAAGGGACTTAGAGGGGCCGCCCATCTAGCCGAGCGATTGAAAGAAGAAGGTGTTTCGCTTGCTTATATGGTAAACTTCGAAATGCTAGGGGCAACCTTAACTACCGGAGAAAATCAGGTTTACATGACCGGATACAACCTCTCAGACATGCCCGAAAAAATGAACGCCTATGCTCCAGAGTTTGTGCAATTTCTTCCCGAAGCCAAGCAGTATAATCTTTTTAGAAGATCAGATAATTACTCTTTCTACCAAATTCACAACATCTCTGCACAAACCTTATCTACCTTCGATTTTAAGAACTATGATTACTATCACAAGGCAGGAGACGAGGCCGAGAAATTGGATGTTATCAATATGAATAAAGTGATCAGTACTTCTGCCTATGTATTGGCAAAAATGCTCGAAGACGAAGTGACCGTTTCACTACTTCCTCAGTATTTAATCCTAGATTAATTATCAACGATTAAATAATTGATCAAAGGTTTTGCTTTCGAATTAACTCTTTCCCCACTACCTTTGTACCGTTCTCAAAAGGGGTGCTTTTTAAAGGCTGAGATCATACCCAATGAACCTAGAACAGGTAATGCTGTTTAGGGAAACCGAAGCAAATGCTTCAAACAATTATTCAATTACTAATCAAGAATAATTACCTCTTTTTATTCGTTTTAAATTTCTTTAAAATGAAGAAAAATCTACTTTTCTTATTCTTGTTTGTAAGCCTAATTACAAACGCACAAGAACGATTATTATCTGGTAAGGTCGTCAACCAAAGTAACGAACCACTTAGCGGTGCAAGTGTGATTGTTAAAGGGCTAAACAAAGGAGTCGCTACTGATGAAGAAGGTAACTTCAAATTACGTCTAGCAGAGGGAGGTTACACCTTACAAATTTCTTACATCGGATATCAATCGAAAGAACAAGAAATCAATCTTGTCGCTGATGACGCGATGCTAATCACCCTTTCATCGAATGAATTCATTCTCGATGAAGTACTAGTGAGTGCTGTTCGAGCCAATTCAAATACTCCGGTAACCTTTACCAATTTTGACAAAAAGGAAATCGCTAAGAGAAATCTAGGTCAAGATATTCCCATCTTACTGAATTACCTCCCTTCGGTAATTTCATCTTCTGACGCGGGCGCTGGTATAGGATACACCTATCTCAACGTTCGAGGATCTAACAGCGAACGTATCAATGTCACCATTAATGGGATTCCTTATAACGACGCAGAAAGCCATGGTACTTTTTGGGTGAATCTAGGAGATTTCGCTTCTTCTACAGAAAATCTGCAGCTACAACGCGGAGTCGGTACCTCAACCAATGGTTCTGGGGCTTTTGGGGCAAGCCTAAATATCTTAACCGATGCAATGGCCGATGAAGCAGGGGGTGAAAGCTC
>JAAZVY010000063.1 GCA_018623195.1 Flavobacteriaceae bacterium
AAGATGCGATCCTTGTGTTTGAAACTAATCAGCTTAAAATATTCTCTCCATAGCAGTTCGAAGAAGAGCCAATAGGTATCCTGATTGGCAACCACCGACGATTCAAATTCTTTAATCTCTGCATAAATCGATCGGGGAGAAAGACATCCGAAAGCTAGATAGGCTGAAAGCTTCGAGCTAAAGTCTAGTCCAATTAATCCGTTTCTTGTCTGTTTGTATTCAGCAAGCGCCTCAGTTTGCCAGAAATAATGATCTAATCGCTCCCACCCAGCATCTTCTCCACCTTTGAAGGGATGCGCAGATCGATCATCAATGGTATTATTTAAATAACCTAATTCAGTTAAGGAAGGAATCTTGCTTGATTCAATCGACAACCCGTTTGATAAAGGATTTTCTGGCGCTTCAAATGGTGTTTCAGGAGTTTGGTACCGTTCTACCTTTTTTCGAAACACCGTAAAGACCTCAGGTAACTCATTTACATCAAAGGGTAATTTTTGCAAAGGGTATAATAGATCTGAGTGGTCTTTGATCCATGTTACTTCGGTCTCCGCCTTCTTGATGGCCTTATCGATAAATCGCCGCTCGTTAGAGGTAGCGAAATCAATACTGTATAAGGATTCGATCGAATAGCGGTCTATAAGGGTGGCAAGATGGTCAGATCCTACCTGATCAATAATTAAAGGAATATTTAAACGCTCTAGGTCAGCCTTGAGATTATAGAGTGATTCAAGTTCAAATTTTCTTGCAAAGAAGGATTTATTAGGAAAGGTCTTTGAGCCTATTTCAATCGAATGATGATCTAAAAAATAGTAAGCAAATAGGCCTTTGTTTTTCATTGCCCTAAGGAGCAAAGCATTATCCTTAACCCTTAATAATTGATTGACTATAAGTATACTATTCATAGAACTATTTCTTTTGCGATGCACATTTTTTACTACAGTATTTTACTTGTTCCCAATTCTTCTCCCATTTTTTACGCCAGGTAAAAGGTCTTTCACAGACCACGCAAATTTTTTGAGGAAGATTTACTTTCTTGTGCGCCACTTATTCAAGAATAGATTTGGGGGCTGTGTTAGGTTGAGCGTACTGGTATCGATCAATAAGAGATACTTTGTAATAGGCATCAAGACCACCAATCGCAACAGATGAGGCTTTCTCGTGATTGAACCAGTGCGACTTTTTAATACTATCACCGTCTACCCAGAAACGTTCAATGGTTGCAGTGAGTAGTATGCAATCATTCTCAAGTAGATGCTCTCTGCTGTAGGCACAAAGCATTTGAATATTGCTCGCTTTTACAAAAGGTATAATGCATCCATCTCGATGAAGCGATTCAATATTGCAAAATTCAAACTCAGATTGATGGTCTTCGAATTTTGCTGAGGTATGATGCGCATTAGCAGTCATCGTTTCAGTAATCTGATTGATGCTGAAGTATTTAATCTCTTTAATGTTGTTGTAGGTATGGCGCTCAACAGTTAGCGGGCGAAATACGATACCTATCAGGGGAGGATTGCTTCCTAAATGGATAACTGAATTGAAAACGGCCAGATTGTCTTTAGAACCATCAGAGGTTCCAATAAGATTGGCAGATCGTAATCCGCAAAGGTTATTAATCAGATGGGCTCGTTCTCGTTTAGGAATCGATTCTATTTGGGTCGAATCAAACTCGATCATTTTGTTCAACATTATTCCAATTGATGTTAAACAAAAATAACTAAAAAAGGCGGTCTTATGACCGCCTAAGTTATATTCTAATCTGATTAGAGTAGATGAACTTGTTGTTAGCCCAATTTATCGAATAGAGATTGCATTTTTTCAGTCTCTTCTTCAGCTAAAACAGGATCTACAAGAATTCTTCCACTGTGTTCGTCGGTGGTAATACGCTTGCGTGAAGCGATTTCGACTTGAACCTGAGGAGGAAGAGTAAAGAAAGAACCTCCAGAAGCGCCTCTGTGAACAGGAACTACAGCAAGACCATTTTTCACAGAACTTCTAATACGCTTATAAGCAGTAAAAAGTCGCTCTTCGATATCTGTACCGTATTTTTCTGAAAGTTTGATTAACTCCTTTTCTTCTTTCTCAGTCTCAGCAAGGATATTTTGAAGTTCCCCTTTCTTGTGCTCTAGGTGCTCTTTTCTTCCGTTCAGCTTTTCGGTAGTTTGCTCGATGCTTTCATTCTTGTGCTCAATTTTCACTTTGAATTCACGAATGTGCTTTTCAGCAAGTTGAATCTCTAATTCTTGAAATTCAATTTCTTTCGTTAATGAATTGAACTCTCTGCTGTTTCGAACGTTTTTCTGTTGTTCGGCATATTTCTTCATAAGAGCTTTAGCCTCTTCAATCGCATTTTTCTTCGCTGCGATTTCAGAATTTAATGTACTAATGTCTTCTTGAAGCTTTGCAAGTCGAGTGCTTAAACCAGCAACTTCATCTTCAAGGTCTTCAACTTCCATTGGAAGTTCACCTCTTAGATTTTTAATTTCATCAATTCTTGAGTCGATAAGTTGCAAATCGTAAAGAGCTCTTAGCTTGTCTTCTACGCTCATTTCTTTATTCTTCGCCATACGGATAGTACCCTACAGGGTTAGTATTTATTTCAGATAAATTGACGGCAAAATTACTAAATTTTTCTTGAAGGTATTTAGCAATTGCGTTTTTTGTAAATCGCTCAGATTCAAAGTGTCCGACATCTGCGAGGAGGAGCTCTCCTTGGGGTTTGAAAAAATCGTGATATTTCAAATCTCCTGTAACGTATGCATCGGCATTTTGTCGAAGTGCTTCTTCGATGGCAAATGCGCCACTTCCCCCTAAAACAGCCACTTTTCGAATCGTGCTATTTTTGAAATTACTATGTCTAATCACCGGCGTTTTAAAGGTTTCCTTCACATTTTTCAAAAAGGTCTTAGAATCTATGGCTTCACTTAAAAATCCGATTCGCCCCATTCCACTCTTTTCTCCATCAGGTAAGAGAAAGGAGACATTGGTTAGCCCTAACTGAGTTGCCATTAAATCACTAACACCTCCGATTACTTTATCTAAGGCTGTGTGCATCGCATAGATGCTAATATTATAGGTGATTGCTTTTTGAATGGCCCGTGATACATAGTCGGTTTGATCGATACGTTTTAATCCATTAAATAAGATTGGGTGGTAACAAACTACCATTTCACACTTCTTTTGATGAGCTTCTTCGATGACTTCTTCTAGGGCGTCATGACAGACAAGTACACCACTGACGTCTAAGGCTGTGGATTGATATAGCCAACCAACGTTATCGAAATCTTCGGCACCTGTTAAAGGAGCCCACATTTCGAGTGCATTTGAAATATCGGTGCGTAGCATAGAAAAGAAATGAGCCACTAATTTATTATAAATTAGCATATGCATATGTTGAAACTCGCCCTATCCCCATTTTCATGGCTCTATTCGATAGTGGTCTATCTGCGGAATAAGGCTTTTGATTTCGGATGGCTCCGTACGAAGAGGTTTTCGGTTTCAACTTTAGTAGTTGGTAATCTAAGTTTTGGTGGAACCGGTAAAACACCTATGATTCTTTGGTTGATCAAGGAAGTTTTTAATGCTAAAAATGTAGTTGTTCTAAGTCGGGGTTATGGCAGAAAATCTGTAGGTTTTAAGTGGGTAAAGAGTGATTCTACCCCCGAAGAGGTAGGAGATGAGCCCTTACAAATTTTTAATTCTTCGAGCCAGGTTCCTGTTGCGGTTTGCGAGGATAGAAGGATCGGGATTGAGCGAATTGTTGGTGACCTCTTTCCTGAAATAATTTTGCTTGATGATGCATTTCAACATCGCAAAGTGAGTGCGAAGGCAAACATCTTACTCACTACCTATTTGAATCCGTTTTATAACGATTGTTACTTCCCTAAGGGTAAGTTAAGAGATCATAAAACTCAAGCGAACCGGGCTGATGTCATAGTGGTTACCAAATGTCCGAATGACCTTACCAAAGAGGAATCCAAAATGATTGAAAATCGTATTCGCAAGTGGTCTTCAGCCTCAGTATTTTTTGCCACTCTAAAGTACCCCTCATTAAACGTTGAAGCCCTCAATTCACTTCGATCCACCAAAAATGTATTGATTACCGGAATCGCAGATGCTACCCCTTTGGAGTCTTATCTTTTAGATCTTGAGATTCCTTTTGATCATTTGCGATTTAAGGATCATCATGCCTACCAAGCTTCTGATTTTTCGAATCTGAATAGTTACGATAGAATTCTTACGACTGCTAAGGATAAGGTAAAGCTAGAAGCTGTAATTCCTAATCAACTCATTGAAGTGATTGAGGTGGAGCATTCGATTTGTTTTGACCAAAAAGATGCGCTTGTACAACTGATTTTACGAAAGGCGTTTGATGAGATCAATTAGTCGGCTACTGTATCCCGATTCATTATCGTACCAGCCGATGACTTTTACCATTTTACCAATGACAGAGGTCATTTCTGAGTCGAAAACACAAGAGTGTCTATTCCTAAGAATGTCTACTGATACGATGGGGTCGGTAGTGTAGGATAAAATTCCCTTCCATCTAGATTCTTTACTTGCGTTTAAAAAGTGCTGATTGATTCTTTCTACACTAACCGATTCCTTCACATTAAAGGTGATATCGGTTAATGAGCCGTTTGATACAGGTACGCGTATACCGCAACCCCCCATAGCGTCAGATAGATTAGGAAATATTCTTGTTAGCGCCTTTGCTGCACCAGTAGTAGTTGGAATAATCGAAGCAGGAGCAGAACGCGCTCTTCTTAAATCCTTGTGATACTTATCGTGTAAGGACTGATCTGAGGTAAAGGAGTGAACAGTGGTTACATAAGCCTGATCAATGCCGCATAAATCCTCAATGAGTTGAATCATTGGTGCTGCATTATTCGTGGTGCAGGAAGCCCCTGAAAGTATTTTATTCGATAAGTCTACAGTTTGATCATTGACTCCTAATACCACCATTGGTATGGTATTCTCTTCAGGAACGGCCGCGAGGATTACCCTTTTTGCCCCTGCGTTTAGATGTTTTTCAAGGTTGATACGATCCTTAAATTGCCCGGTAGCTTCTATGACTACATCAATGTTGTGAATACCCCAATCAATGTCTTCGATAGTTCTCTCACTGAAGAAAGCAATAGGCCTATTATTTACAATTAGCTTTTGATCTTCAATTTGAATATCTGTTTCAAGAATCCCGAAAATACTGTCGTATTTTAATAGGTGAGCTGCTGAATCTATACTGCCTAGCTCATTTATAGCGACTACTTCTAGGTCTTCACAATCTAAGGAAAGTCTTAGGAATCGTCGACCAATTCGGCCTAAGCCATTAATGGCTACTCTGGTCATCAGTTAACGTGCTTATGCGCTTTGTATGAAGAACGGACTAGTGGGCCACTCTCTACATGTCTAAACCCTAATTCAAGACCATACTCTTCGTATTTCTTAAATTGTTCTGGGCTAATGAAGTCCTTGACAGGCAAGTGCTTTTTAGAAGGTTGTAAATATTGGCCTATAGTCACCACATCCACTTGATTCGCTCTCAGGTCACGAAGGGTTTCATAGACTTCTTCTTCAGTTTCACCTAAGCCTAGCATGATTCCTGATTTAGTTCTTCTTGCTCCTGCGTTTTTGAGGTAATTCAATACTTCCATACTTCTTTCGTATTTGGCTTGAATTCGCACCTCACGGGTTAGGCGTTTCACCGTTTCAATATTGTGTGAAATCACTTCTGGACCAGCTGCGATAATTCGATCAAGATGTTCGGTGATTCCTTGAAAATCAGGAATAAGGGTCTCTAAGGTGGTAGATGGGCTCATTCTTCTTACCGCTCCGATGGTCTCGGCCCACAGAATAGACCCCATATCTTTTAAATCATCTCGATCAACAGAGGTTAGCACCGCATGTTTAATTTTCATGATTTTAATAGATCGTGCAACCTTTTCGGGTTCAGCCCAATCTACCGATTCTGGACGCCCCGTTTTTACCCCACAAAATCCACAGCTTCTTGTGCAAATATTACCTAGAATCATAAAGGTGGCAGTACCCTCTCCCCAACATTCACCCATATTTGGACAACTTCCAGAGGTGCAAATAGTATGTAGGTTGTAAGTGTCTACTAAGCCTCTAAGTTGCTTGTATTTTTCGCCTGTAGGAAGAGTTACGCGCAACCATTTTGGTTTTCCTTTCTTAGTAGTTTTTTCAGGGGCAACTTCCATTATTTTCTTTTTGACAAAATTAGGAGATATTCTTCAAATTATCTGCAAGAGACCTTCTTGCTCTTAGTAATAATACTTTAATGTTTCCCTCCGATTGGTCGAGTCGATTGGCAATTTCAGCTATAGGCAGTTCGTCGAAGTACCTCAGCTGAAGAACGGTTTGGTATTTAGGGCTTAGTTTCTCAATCCCAGCTTGGAGCTTACTATCTTGAATTTCAGCCGCTTCTCTTTCTTCTAGAGTAATAGAGTCATCAATAACTTCAGAATTCTCTTCTATAAATGCATCGAAAATTTCACCCTTCTTTCTAGATCGCAGAAGGTCAATGTGTAAGTTTTTTGAGATGGTGATGAGCCAAGTATTGAATTGAAAATTTGAATCGTAACGATCCAATTTGTCAAAAGCCTTTGCAAAGGTTTGGATACATAAATCTTCAGCATCAAAGGGGTCTACGTTTCGGCTAAGATGAAAATGATAAACTTGATCCCAATATTCATTAAGGAGTTGATTGAAAGCAAGTTGATTCCCTTGTTTAGCTTCTAGAATTCTTTGTTGTATTTGATCCTTACCCAAATTAGATTAATTAAGGGCTTCTTTTTTACACTGCTCAGAAGGAGCTTTCCCGCAATAACTGCAGTTTTCACCATCCTTATTAAGGAATGGGCTCTGACTCGCACAAGTTCCCGCGAACTCACCATCTTTTTTAG
>JAAZVY010000025.1 GCA_018623195.1 Flavobacteriaceae bacterium
ACCACTTTTACTTATTTCATAACCTAAATCAGTGGCGAGAGCAACAAACTTGGAAATATTATCACCCCACTGGTTACATACATAGAATTCAACTTTATCGATAGACGTAATTGACTGCTTAGAGTACCTCTTGAAATCCTTTATATCTGATTTTTGTCTAACAATACCCAGACTTCCTTGAATATTATCCGGAAATACATTTTTTATCTCGTCCCACCTAAATGCGTAATCCTTGACGTAACTAGAAACAACTTGATAAACAAGTTGACCCTTGTTGAAGTTCTCTCCTAAATCTTGAATTGAAAATTTCGAATAATCTCTTGCCATGATTGAAAGTTTTGGCACTAATAAACTACTCACTATTACGTGTTTATCGGTGAATCTTCACCAAAATTCAACCAATATGAAAATTTAGTTTAGGTGAATACACCAAAAACTTACCAATTACTTGAGATAGAGTGATAAGACCATGAGGAAGTGGACTGATAAGCTTTTTAAGGCTTCTCTAAGCACATCTAGAATCTATTGGGTAATGGAAAGGGATAAGGCAGATATGTCTTCTAAGCATGTGCATATGCTTCTAGAATGTTCTGAAGAGATCACTCAAAAACAATTGAAGAAAGTTCTTAATACTTCAGTAGGAGATTTTGACGAGTTGAGATCTAAAACAGCAGTTAGTAATTACGTCACTAAGTTCATTAGCTCACACAACATAGAATACGATATCGTAGATCCAAAAAGCTAAAAAGTTCTAGTATTCCGAATGTAATTTCATATCCCGGTGGGTTTTAGAAAACAGTTTCTGAAGTAAGGGTTAGGTCAGTATTGGTATGTGTTATGTTAAGAGTTATAGTGATGATTACGCCTTATTACCCTTGATATTCTAATATAGAAAATATCAGAATACATTAGTTATCCTGTATTTTGAGTGAGTGTTTACCTCTACCTTTTTTACTCAAAGCATTACTAGATGAAAAAAATAGTACTAGCACTAGTTCTTACACTAGCTACTTCAGCAATATTTGCTCAGAATGTAAAGGTTCAGGCACTGAATAATTATGCGCCCAACGAGATCATCGTCAAGCTTAAGGACGATACCAATATGGGTATTGTTTACCGATCAAGAGTAAAGGGTGTTAGCCAGTCTACTTCTCAAAAAGATATAGGTGCACTGCTTGGTATTTCTGATAAAGTAGAGTCTTCTGAAGTCTTATTCTCCGAAGAGTTTGTTGAGAAAAGTATTCAGCTCAAAAGAGAGCGCATGCAACGACAAGCTCGACTGCAGAGCACTAATCCTAATGCAGTGGTAGTATCTACAGAACCTGAATATGCTTCTTTGAAAAATATCTATCGCATCAAGCTAAAAGAAGAGGTCTTAAATATTCCTGGTCTTGCTGCTGATTTAGCTTCTAAGGAAAATGTAGAGTTCGCAGAACCTAATTACATCTTCAGTGTAAATGACTTTACCATCGATTCAGAAATTATTTACGATGATGAATTTTCTGTTTTTGAGGAAGAGGTTACCCTAAACGATCCTTTGTACTCACAACAATTCAACATCACTCAAGCGAATATTGATGATGTATGGGACGCTTACGGTACCGGGGACGGTTCACAAATCGTAGCAGTTTTAGATACGGGAGTAGATTACACTCACCCTGATTTAGAAGATAACATCTGGATTAATGAAGCAGAGCTTAATGGAGTAGAAGGTTATGATGATGATGGAAATGGATATATCGATGATATCCGAGGATGGGATTTTATCAATCTGGATAATGCACCTCTTGATGACAACATGCACGGAACGCACGTGGCAGGGATCATTGGAGCGGTAGGAAACAATGGTATCGGTATATCAGGAGCCGTATGGGATGTACAGCTAATGCCGATCAAGGTCTTTCAGTCAAATGGTACAGGGAATTCAGCGACGATTGCTAGTGGTGTCGAATATGCAACCAACAACGGAGCAACGATTCAAAACATGTCGTTCGGATCTTATGCCGAATCTTTTACCCTCAAAGCAGCACTTGAAACCGCCTATGCTAACTCAGTGCTAGTCGGAGCAGCTGGGAATGAGAAAACATGTATAGGGCCAGGACTTTGTCCTGATAAACGTCGTCCCGCACCTTCTTATCCGGGTGCCTATACCTATGTTTTAGGAGTAGAAGACAGTAATGGTCTTTATGATAACTACGATCAAGATGGTCCCATATTTTCTAGATATAGTAACTTTTTAAACTATGAAGTACAAGCAGCTGGATCTGGGATTATGAGTACCGTTCCAGGGGGCGGGTATCGAGCGCTAACTGGCACCTCGATGGCTACACCCCTTGTTGCAGGAGCAATTGCCTTATACAATCAGCAAAAACCTGACGATAGTAAAGAATTATTATTTGGTAACCTAATCAATACCTCTGGGAGTGGAATTGATATTAAAGCGGCTATTGAAATAACTCCAACTCCAATATTAAAAGTTCTAGGAGCAGACACTAATGATATTGTTGAGGGACAAAATGGCAATGAGTTTTTGGAACCCGGAGAGACCATTAATATCATACCAACCATTAAAAACTACTGGGGACCATCTGAGGACGTTCGAATAGGAATTGAATTCTGGGAATTTGAAGATGAGACCAAGGCAGAAATCTTAACCTCAGAAGCTCAAATTGGATCAATTAGCGCTTATGCAAATCTTCAACAACCCGATAGCCCCCTTCAAATAAAATTAGCGAATAACATAGCCAATAATGTAAATATCCAATTCAAGATTAGTGTTTGGTCTGGTGAAAATCAAGAGTATTTATCGAGTACCAAAGTCACAATTAACGTTAAAAATTCGGTTCTCTTATATGGAGTAAAAAATGATACACTGGTTTTAACATCAGACAAGGAGTATTTGGTTTCAGATAATCTAGCATTGACATCAAACGCTTTTTATACCGTAAATCCTGGAGTAATAATCAAAGTTTCCGACGGTAAATCCATAAGTGTCAGAGATAGAGCAAAAATGATTTTTCAAGGAAGTAAGGATGCATTCATAACTATCCAGCCTGAAAATGATAATATGGGGGGAATAATTGCATCAGGAACATCTACGCTTTTAATGGATTACTGTATTATTGAAGGGTCTTCAGGAGTTGAAAGAGTAATTACTGGATCTGGGAGGGACACAATCTCAAACTCCATTTTACGTTATAATCGAAATTTTCAAGCAGCAAAGGACATAACCTTTATCAAATCGGATTTAAGAGACAATATATTTGCTAGGGTATCAACACAATGGGATAACAAATTCATAAACACCAATATAACAAGAAATAAGGATTTGTATCCATGGCAATACTCGGGCATGTCTTTTTGGTCTGATAGTTATGATGGCTTTATTGATCTTAACAATATTCTTAATAACCAAACGAGTCTTTCAGTCCCTGAACCAGTTACCGTAATAGTTGACAATAATTATCTAGGAAGTAGTTCTGAAATAATAGTTCGTGATAATGTTAAGGACTTTTTAAATAATGCAGAATCAAAAGGAATTTTCGACTTTAGTAATCTTCGAACCATTCCTTACGAGGAAGCTCATGGTATCGTTTGGAAGGTCTTAGTCAATGGCAAGGATGCTCAGGATGAGTACGATCAGATGGATCCTATCGGGGTAGGTACTCATGAGTTTAAGGTTTACTTCAATCGTGAGATGGATACCTCGGTGCCTCCAACTATTAGCTATGGTGTTCGCGAACCCTATGTTCAAAAACAGATCGCAGAAACGGGAACCTGGTCAGAAGATGGTAAGATCTATACCGTAAACCACGAGGTAAATATCGGAGCTGCTGATGGGATCAATCGTATTCGAGTAGAAGGCGCTAAAGACCTAGACAACTTCTATATCCCAGTCGAAGATCACCGATTCAATATGCTGGTACAGTCTGCAGGTTCCGCCTCTACAGGCTTTGCAGCTACTCCAGGTCTTGGTGAGATTGATTTATCATGGGAAGCACCTAGCGGAGATCTTCTCGATGACCTTCTTGGATACAATATGTATCGTTATGTCTCTGATGGTGAAGGAGGGTTTACTGATCCTGTTAAGGTGAATGAGAATCTGATCACCGATGTGTCCTTTAAAGACTTCGATGTCGTTCGTGATACTCAGTATTTCTACAAGTATAAAATCCTTAGAACAAGTTTCGAGGAAACAGACTATTCTAATGCAGTTTCTGCTTCTTTACTTACCGCAGCTCTAGGGGATAGTAACGGTGATGCTGCTGTAGATGTACTCGATGTGGTTAATACCGTAAACTACATCTTAGGAACTAACCCTACTCCTTTTATTGATTATGCTACAGATGTAAATAACGACAGTGCTATCAATGTACTAGATATCGTGGCGATTGTGGATCTCATTCTTAATGCTTCTACTTCTAATATAAGAGTAGGTGGAGCTCCAATTAACTACTATCCGAATAAGGCAAAAGCAAAAGCAAAGCTTTACTGGGATGGAAAAGATCTTATTATAGATACACCTAAAGCGATAGCTGGACTTCAGCTTGCCTACAATACGGCTCAGAATTATGAGTTAGGAGCTATTCTGCAAGGATTTGAGTCGCTTTCATTCACTCAAGATGATCAGCAACGACTTATGCTCTATAACATGAGTCAAAATGTAATTCCTTCTGGTAAGCACGTACTGTTAAGTCTTACTAGTGGAGAGCCTTTTGATGTAATCAACGCTATTGCAGGAGAGGTAAATGGAACCCCTATTACCCTCTCTTACAACGAAAACGATATGGAAGAGGTAATGGATGCTCCTTACCAACCCGAAGAACTTCAGATTGCTAGTTATTCTCCCAATCCTACTTACGGAGAAGTACAAGTAAAATACTACCTCCCTAAAGCCATGTCAGGGTTAGCTATACTAATCTATGATGCTCAAGGAAATCTTATCCTAAATCATAACCAACTCGAAAATAGTCCAGGATATCACCTCACTTCGTTCGACCTGTCTAAAAACAAATCAGGAATCTACTTCATGATCATCACAGGGTACAACCAAGATGCACGTAGATATATCGACCAAGCTAAGATCATCCTTAAATGAAAAAAATTGTACTGATACTCATCAGTCTAATTACTTCTCAGGTAATTGGTCAAAATACGATGTCTGCAAGTTCAGATGAGGTGAATGAGCTTGTATCCTTCGATATTCCCATTCAGCTAACTAATAGTAATACAGTAAGAGCGGTTCAATTTGATTTAAACCTACCCGCCAATGCCTTTACGGTAGATGAAGAACACGAATTAACCGACCGTACAGAAGGTTTTACCCTTATCGTTAATCGAATTGATGATAACACAGTTAGAACGCTACTTTACAATACAGGTGAAGGGGTGATTTCTAGTGGTGAAGGTGCAATTTTATCTATCAATGTATCCTCCAAAACGCTCCCGGGAAATTATAGTGTATCGGCTTCTAATTTGGTTATCTCCAACTCTGATGGATCCTCAGCTGAAGGGAGTTTTTCGAGCTTTAACTTAACTGTCTTAGGGGCGATTCTTCAGGTTAACTCCTCTAGTATTGACTTTGGTCGTGTTCCTCTAGGAGGATCTAAATCATTGTCTTTAAGCTTATCGAATATCGGAACCAGTGATTTAGTAATATCAGATACTGATGCTGCAGCACCTTTTAGTATCGAAACTGGGCTCCCACTCACCATTAATGCTGGACAAAGTAGCTCTATTTCGGTTTCACTAAGTACTACATCTAAATACGATAACCAGATTAGTCTAGGTTACACCTCTAATGACAACGATCCTTTAAGAAAAATCCAAAAATCTATAGTTAAGGCTAATGTTTACGCAGTTAATGAACTGCATGTAGAGAATGCTGAAGGTGTAGGAAAAACAAGTATAGAAGTCCCTGTTAGTGTAAATAACATGGAACCGTTTAATGCTTTTCAGTTCGACTTAATCCTACCAAACAACTTTAGCTATGTTGAGAATTCAGCAACACTAACCGATCGAAAGTCAGATCATAGTATTAGTGTCAATCAAATTGGCTCGAATACTTACCGATTCATTTCTTACTCTGCTACGAATAGTAACTTCGCAGGAAGTTCAGGAAATGTCTTGACTTTTGAGACGATCCCTGATGTAAGTTCAGGCTCTTACACCTTATCTACATCCAATCAGATATTGTCTCATTCAGAGTTAGGAAATATTATTTCGGATAGCTACTCTGGAACGCTCTCTGTGCAAGCCCCTAGATTGTCTCTGAGCCCAAGTTCTTACGACTTCGATAGAATAGCCCTTACAGAGGAAAATACCGCTAGTTTTACCTTACGAAATTCTGGCAACGCAGATTTAGTCATCAATCAGTTTGTTTATGACCAAAGCATACTTGATTTTGGATCAAACATTTCTCTTCCTTTAACCCTTGAGCCAGGAGAGTCAACCCCTGCAACTCTATCGGTTGTTAAAACCTCTTCTGGAGCTTTTGATGAAGATATTTCTATACGGCATAACGATCCGAATGATCAAACTATTTTAAATATACAGGGTGAGTTGTTCTCTCCTAACTATTTAAGAATCGAAAACAAAAGGCTTGTTGGAAACGAGACGTCCTTTGATTTTGATATTCAAGTAGTCAATAGCGACGCTATTAAAGCACTACAATTTGATGTGATTTTTCCCGAAGAATTTGGTATTAACAGCAACCATATAAGTTTGAATAATGACCTCAGCAGCTTTAGCATGAGTAAAGTTGCCAAGGGTAATAATCGTTTTACAGTTATTTTATATTCTTCCTCTAACACAACTATTTCAAGTGGGACAACAAACATTCTAAATATTGAAACCAATCTCGAAACACCTCTAGCCAATACTGAATACCAGCTGGCTTTTGAGAATGTTGTGATTTCCGGGGCAAGCAATAATACAAATGTTGCAAGCGAAGCTCTAAACCTGGGTAAGGTTTATGTCAATAGCGCTCCGGTCAGTAGTGATATCGAAGTATCTGTGAATGAAGATGAGCTATTAACACTGATCTTACAAGGAAGTGACACAGACGGAGATACATTGAATTATACAACGGATGAGCCTGCAAATGGATCCCTGAACCTTGATGGTGATACAATCACCTACACTCCAAATGCTAATTTCAATGGCGCTGATAGCTTTACTTATTCTGCTAATGATGGCCTTGTTTCATCAAATGGTTCAACAGTAAACATCACTATAATACCCGTTAATGATAAACCTGAAATTACTGCTGTCTCAGTTACTACCGACGAAGACGAATCTTTAGAGATCAATCTGTCAGGAACGGATATTGACCAAGATGCTCTTACCTTCTCTGTAACCGATCCATCCAATGGTACGTTAATTTTAGAGGATTCAGTAGTAACTTATACCCCGAATACAAACTTCAATGGTACCGATTCATTTACCTATTCAGCGAATGACGGAACTCTAGATTCTGAAGATGCTACCATTACTGTTACGGTATCCGCAGTTAATGATCAACCAACAGTGAGCGCCATTTCAGAGACCACTTCTGAGGATACAGCTGTAGAGATTTCCCTTACAGGTAGCGATATAGATGATGATGCTCTCACTTTCTCCGTGACTGACCCAACCAGTGGTACCGTTTCTCTAGATGGTACAGTGGTTACCTATACCCCGAACGCTAATTTTAATGGTGCCGATTCCTTCACCTATACCGCTAATGACGGAACTCTAGATTCTGAAACCGCTACAATAACAGTAAATGTAACAGCGGTAAATGATAAGCCAACAGTTAATGCAGTTAGTGAGAGTACCAGCGAAGATAACTCGGTAGTCATTACACTAACCGGAACAGATATTGATGAAGACCAGTTAACGTTTTCCGTAACAGATCCTTCTAACGGTTTAGTTTCATTAGATGGTTCAGAAGTAACTTATACTCCTAACGTTAACTTTAACGGCACTGACTCATTTACTTATGCCGCAAACGATGGAACTATCGATTCTGAAGCTGCTACAATCACAATAGATGTAACAGCGGTAAATGATAAGCCAGCGTTCTCTATGAATGCTGATGGATCAATTTCAGAAGGTGCTGCTATTGGGGATATAATTACCAGTCTAGAAGCTAATGATGTTGATGGTGATGACCTTTCCTTCTCATTATCGAATAATAGTGATAACATTTTCGCTATAAGTGAAGGATCATTAGTCTTGAATCAAGTCTTAGATTATGAATCTGTAACTAACCATTCAGTCACTATAACTGTTTCTGATGGGGAACTTACTGACGAGCTAGGCTATACATTGAATGTTGTTGATGTACCGAATAACTCAGTAGAACAAGAGTATGTCATCACGGTTTACGATGTGGAGAATGAGGATAATACGGAGAAGCTGGATTATACCCAGTGGACCAATTCTACAGAAAACACCGAATCAGGCGACTTTATCTTCGAGATTTCAGGTGGTGAAGATGCAGCGCTCTTTACCATTGATCAAGTAACAGGTGCTCTTGACTTTATCGAAGCTCCCGATTATGAGAACCCATCCGATGTGAATGGAGACAATATCTATATCGTGATTGTGAAGATTACCAATATCAACGATGGAGCTCCTGAAGTACCTGTAGTAACCAATCAAACCTCCTTTGCTGTTCCAGAGGCACAGACAGCAGCAGCAGATATCGATGCGATCAATACTTCAGACCAAACCGATACGGATGAGGATGGAGTGGTAGATACTGAAGACAATTGTCCTACTACCTACAACCCCGGTCAAGAAGACATGGATGGAGACGGTATTGGTGATGTTTGTGATGATAGTGATATGGACGGTTATTTTGATTCTGAAGATAACTGCCCTAATTCATCTTACGGAGTTTCCATTGATGTTGCAGGTTGTGAATATTTTTCACTTCCTTCGAGCACCTTCACAGTATCGGTTACTTCGGCTACTTGTCCGGATTCATCGAATGGCTCGATTACGATCAGTTCATCGAACACGGACTACAGTTATAGATACGCTATTGACGACCAGGTCCCACAAGCCCTAACGGATAATACCCAAACGATCTCTAACCTGTCTGCCGGTATCTACACCGTATGTGTAACCGTAGATGGAGTAGCTGACTACCAGCGTTGTTATACCATTGAGATTAAAGAACCTGCTCCACTGGTAGCTAGCTCTAGAATCGATTTGAGTTCTCGTAATATGGAGCTCGATCTATCCGGGTCTGAAGAGTACCAGGTGACTATTAACGGTAAGACCTTCCTAACTAGTGAAGACAGGCTGAGCCTGAATCTAGAACCCGGCATGAACCAAGTAGAGGTAGCAACCGCTCTAGACTGTCAAGGAGTCTTCTTCGAAGAGATTTTTGTCTCTGAAGAGGTGAAGGTTTATCCTAACCCAACACCAGGTCCGCTACAGCTCTTTGTAGCTGGCAGTGATATCGAAGTTGAGATGAGTATTACAAGTCTCTCTGGTAATATAATCAAACTTGAGACCCTCGCTGTACCAATGAACCGAATCATAGAGACCAGTCTAGGTAATCTACCTGAAGGCTTGTACCTAATAACCCTTAAAGGAACTACTGTTAAGACTACTCATAAAGTAATTAAAGAATAGACAATGAGGAAATTCATACTCTCGATAGTTTTTCTGATAGCTGTTTCGATCAGCTCAGCTCAAGTCAAGATTGATCTTTCGAAAAAGACAAAGTTTTCGATTAAGGATACCCTAGAAATATCTTTCGATTTAAACGAGTTAGCAAAGATTCACAGTGACAGTAAGATATTCGGAAATGACCCAAGTGCTTTCATAATTCGATTAGATATAGGTGGTGAAGGTCGAAGAATTGAATTTGATTTAGAGCGATCAGAGATAGAAGAACACTGGAAGTCGAAAGAAGTGATAATAGACTTAAAGGAGCGTCTAACCCAATCAACAGGGCAGGGGTATATCGATCTTGTTCAATCTTCTGAAGATCCATATTTATTTCAATATAAGTCGCCTTCAAGTATGGCAGAATTGTTTGGGATAGTAGCTCCTGAATATCTCGAGTACTTGACCATAATGATTGAGTATGTTAATTCAAGCTTAAGTGGTGATGATACCGGAAATAAAGTGTCCGAATCAGAAAGTATTATTCTAGAAGAAGGCTCCTTTTTTCAGATTCTGCCATTTGACCAAACGGTAGTTCCAAAAGAACAACTAATGTATGTTTCTTCACCAATTAAAAACAATCTTACAGATCTTATCGCGGAACTTAACTCTGATCTTCTCTATAATGACGAACGGTTTTATCAGGGTTCATATCCGGCAGGGTCGCAACTCATTGATATTGATGGTGATGGGGAGCAAGAACTTCTTTCACGGATTTATAACTTTTATCTAGGGTATGGATACGAACGAGTGTTAAGTGAAGAAGAAAAATCAAGGCTCGTATCGCGGATTGCTGCCTTTGATATCGAACATGTCAACGACTCAATCGTATACAGCTTAAATTGGATGTATGATGAAAAATCTGAAGGAACTAATATTCATACAATCGATTTTGATTCAGATTCGGACTTAGACATACTAACAGTACCAGATGTATTTCATGGAACTGAATACAATAAACCTAATTATTATGGGAGTGAATTTTTACGTCCGAATGGGCTGTACATCAATGAAGGGAATGGTCAAGTCACTATTGATTCATTGAATCTTATACCAGCTGTTCAGCCTGGTAACTTTGTGCAATTAGATTTAGATGAGGAGTTTGAAATCATCTATGTCAGAAAATCGGAAGAGGACAATAAATTCGATTTAATTGCTAAGGAGCTTGTCAACGGCGAGTATGCTGAAGAGGTAACTACCTATGACTTCGATTATATGACTGAAAGTGTGGGTAGTATTCACATGTATGATGTAAATCAAGATGGGTTTGAGGATGTTTTGATTCTTGCCTCTTCATCTGACTTTGTTGGGGAAACTAGCCAGATGACTTTAAATGATATCAGAACATATCACTTAGTAGCGATTTACTCTGATCAAGGAGTTATAACTCCTTTAGCCGAGAATATTGAGATCATCTATGAGTTTCAAACGCCCGTGATGTTAGGTTGGGAAGGTGATCCAATGCATTTTATTGAGTTAAATGATCAGAAATTGATTCTATTGAACTTGATTCGTGGTGGTTCTTTATTCGGAGAAAAAGTAGGAGATCTTCCGACAAGTATCTTAAAAGCATTTAAAGTAGAAAATGGCTCGATTACGGATGTTACATCATCAGTTTTTCCGAATGATTTAGATAAGAGTTATTTCTCTCTACCTAATCAACCAAAA
The DNA here is from genome assembly GCA_018623195.1 of Flavobacteriaceae bacterium. Lineage (GTDB taxonomy): Bacteria > Bacteroidota > Bacteroidia > Flavobacteriales > Flavobacteriaceae > UBA3478. The sequence goes on from JAAZVY010000025.1 coordinate 11,335, forward strand.
ATTGTAGATGTAAATAGAGATGGTTTAAACGATATCTGCTGGAGCACTTCAGAATGGACTCTAGGGTCAGATTTAAATTATAACATCCCAATAATCTTGAATAAAGGAACTCATTTCGAACCAAGATTTTTTGCAAATCGCAGCTATTCAGGGTTCAATGAGATGACCGATATAGATGCCGATGGTAACATTGATGCATCTACCAACTTCCACAAGACAGAGCAACTAGGTTTTGAGAGCAAATGGAATGGAGTATTTACCTGGTATGAATTAATTATGGACGATCGAGATCTCGATGGAGTACTTGACAGTGTAGATAACGCCCCCGATAATTATAATCCCCAACAAGAAGATTACGATGGAGATCAAATAGCAGATGTAATTGACGATGATGATGATAATGATCAGATTAAGGACGTAAATGATGAGTGTCCAAACTCAGAACTAGGAGTTACAGTAGATGCTAAAGGTTGCGAGGTATTTGCCCTTCCATCAAATACTTTTACGGTATCGGTTACTTCAGCTACTTGTCCGGATTCATCGAACGGATCGATAACGATCAGTTCATCAAATACGGATTATAGCTATAGGTATGCGATTGACGACCAGGCTCCACAAGCCCTTACGGATAACACCCAAACGATCTCTAACCTCTCTGCTGGTATTTACACCGTATGTGTAACCGTAGATGGAGTAGCTGACTACCAGCGTTGTTATACCATTGAGATTACCCAACCTGCACCACTAGTAGCTAGCTCTAGAATTGATATGAGCTCTCGTAATATAGAGCTCGATCTATCCGGTTCTGAACAGTACCAGGTAACCCTTAACGGTAAGACCTTCTTAACTAGTAAAGAGAGACTAAGTCTCAACCTAGAACCCGGTATGAACCGAGTAGAAGTAGCAACCGCTCTAGACTGTCAAGGAGTCTACTTCGAAGAGATCTTTGTCTCTGAAGAGGTGAAGGTATATCCTAACCCAACACCCGGGCCACTACAGCTCTTTGTAGCAGGAAGCGATACCGAGGTTGAACTAAGTATCACTTCTCTATCAGGAGGGGTGCTTAGAAGAGAGATACTATCAGTTCCAGCGAACCGAATCATAGAGACCAGTCTAGGGAATCTACCTGAAGGCTTATACCTCATCACTCTTAACGGAACTACCGTTAAGACTACTCATAAAGTAATTAAAGAATAAGAAGAGTCATGAAAAGATACCAAACAGCCCTAATAGCCCTAATTCTTGCATTCTTTGTAAGCTGCTCAAAGGACACCGCTGATCCAACCCCTACTCCTACTCCTGCTCCGGTAATAACCTATACAATTAGTATATCTGCAGGTGAAGGAGGAACAGTAAGCACCTCTGGTGGAACATTCGAAAAAGGATCTTCATTAGATGTTACAGCAACCGCATTAGAAGGGTTCATCTTTGAAAAATGGTCAGACGAAACTACTTCTAATCCAAAAACAATATTGGTTGATCAAGATAAATCCTTGACGGCTTATTTTATACCCTTGGTTGTACCATTCGCTTCAAAGTCAGAGCGCTATTCGGCTATCAATGAAACGACGGGGTTCTATCAATTACAAAGTAACTTTCTACGCTACCTAACTGAAGAAGAACAGCGTGAATTGGATCTGGTAATTGATGAATGTATAAGATATTGGGCATCCCCTGTAGAGCATTTAACCTACGACTTTAACGGGGATGGTTTCCTAGACTTATTTGGCTTTATGTACTATTCAAATTGTACGGACGGTTATTATGGTCATAAGCCTGGCAAATACTTTTTGATTGATGATTACTTCAATGGCGGTGAAACTACCTATTACTTTGATGCTTCCTTCAGCTGGGGAGGAAGATTCGAGTTCGGTGATGTAGACAATGACGGTCAGCCAGAAGTTATTGTCTATCCGAACAATAGACATGAGTACTATCGAGATTCAAGTTTATTAGCTATGGATGTTCTTGTTGTAGATATCTCACCGAATTTTGAACTGACTGAAACTCAACTAGGATATACGCCCTATGACTTACATAATGGGGCGGTTGGTGATGTAGATAACGATGGGGACATAGATTTAATCAAGATCAAAATCGGACAATGGGATCAAAATGAAAATCAGTTCTTCCCAAAAACTCTCCTCAATCAAGGAGGACTTGTTTTTAACGAAATCGAACTACTAACAAATCAAGCGGATCTAGAAAGTGAGTTTTTCGGATTTAATTCAACAATGTACGAGCTATTCGATCTGAACGAAGACGGTAATCTAGATTTAATTACCGGTTTAGACATTGGAAAAATCGGCCCTGTTACAGAAGGAGAAAATATAGCTGTAGATCAATACTATGGAGAGATATTAGTGCTCTGGGGTGATGGTACAGGCACCTACAGTACAGAAAACATGACTATTGTAGAAGACTCCAATTACCTCAACGATTTTCAAATTTTACTAGGCACTTGTTTTACAGACTATGACAACGATGGAGATATTGATGTTATTACTTCTTCAACTCAAGAATACAAGGGATTTGCCTTGAATCTTTTCAGAAATAATGGAGATCAAACATTTACAGATGTAACAACTGATGTGTTTGATATCAGTCACGACTATGGTGATTTCTTTTGGGAATTTTATAGGGTGTATTCTATAGATGTTGATGGAGATGGAGATTTTGATCTAGTACCAGGTGATAGTCATTTCTGGGATTATAGTAAGAGCAATATCGATAACCTGTACTGGGAGAATAGCCAAGGTGAATACCTTATTCATAAAGACAATTAATCATAAAATCGATGAGATACCAAACAGCCCTAATGATTCTTGGTGTAACCTTACTTACCGCCTGTGGCTCTGACTCAGGCGGTGGGGAAACACCCACTCCTACACCAACCCCAACTCCCATCGCTGCACCAGGGAAGGCGAGTCTAACCCTACCTGAGAACAACAAGCCTTGTGAGACAGGAGAGGTAAGTGGAGCCACTGCCTCAGTGATCTTTACCTGGTCATCGGGAGACGATACCGAGAGCTTTGATCTAGCGATCACCAACTCTGATACCAATCAGATCACTAACAGAACGAATCTTACTGCCACTACAGCAACGGTACCACTAACTAGAGGACATCGCTATGCTTGGAAGGTAACTTCAAAGAACAAAGGAACACAGACTACGGCTTCAGACACCTATAAGTTCTACTTAGCAGGAGATGGAGAAGAGAATGCAGCTCCGTTATCTGCAGAAGCCATAGCTCCACAACCGGGCTCTTCAGTAACAGCTTCTGAAGCAGGTACCATAACCCTAGAATGGGAAACGGCAGACCCTGATAGTGACACCCTTACTTACACCCTACTTATCGACACCGTAGACGGTAGACAAGAAGCTACCGAAGACAACCAAAATCTTACCACCAACACCAAGGAGGTCAGTGTAGAAGCAAACACAATTTACTACTGGTCGATCATTACCTCAGATGGAAGTATCTCAGTGAACTCCGATGTGTTTAGTTTTAGGGTGGATTAAGGCTTCAACCGAATCATACCACCATTTTTTAATAGATCTCTTTGAAAGGGAAGATTAAAACTGGCTTCAAAGGCTTTGTCTTTGGAAATTTCAACCTGATTAACACCTATAATCTCAGGTAACTTTTGTGCATATTGAGTGTAAACTAAATTAGAAGGAGCCCGAACAAGCATATCAGTAAAATCCTTCCCCATTACTATACTTAATCTCTGAACCCAGAAATCAAATAATTCCACCATATTAAATCGGTTCATAATCTGGAGGTGTGCTTTCTGCATCATGTAAACGAGCTCCGGGTCATTATAGTTATCATAATGACGTTGTATCGATGTATCAGTCTGACCCATGAGCCGCTTCTTAATTCCATCAGGAATATTTAGTTTACGAGCAGTGGTTGCATAGGTTTTACGAGCACTTTCGAAGCTCGAGAGGCCTATCTTTTTCAAATGCTTATTTAGATTGTTCCAGATTGCATCGTCCTTATTGATTTCTTTCCGTGGATTGTGAGTAAATATTTTCAATAGGTCTTCCTCCATCTTTTCTAGAAGCTTTCCTGATGGATCTTGTAAATCTGACATCGTAATATAAGAATGCTTAGGATGAGTGTTAGCTACAAGTAATCTTAGCATGTGGATCAGACCACCCATTGGTGGAAGGTTATACCAGATATACATCATGTTACCGGTCTTATGCCTTTTATGCTTTAGAAAGTGCGTATTCCCCTGAAGGGTTAGAACATTTCCTTCGGCTGATGATTGCTGAAATTTTCGGTAAGCAGCAGTATCAAAATCGATATTCTTTCCGGTAAGTGAGGTTACGTCCTTCCCATATCCTCCTCTCATGCAAAATTTAAGCATCCAGAAACCAACCGCCTCAAAACTTCGAATAGCTTTTTCCTTTGCACTTCGATGATTGGATTCAATTTGGATCCTATCAATCGCATCGTAGATTTCCTTGCTAGTATGGGTAATTAAATGCTTAGAATGTTTGTCCTCCTTTAGACGCAAGTCTCGAGTAAACTCAAACTTTCTGAAGGTTACCTTATCTTGATAAGCCTGATTATAAACTGCTTTAATATGTGCTAAGTAGGAATTATAGGTCTCAGCTACTCTACCCTCCTCTTTCATCCTCTGGCGAAGTTTTAGAAGGTTGGGTCGATTGATGTCTTCAAAGGTCAGACCATCTTTTTCTATACCGTTATGAAACTCCAAACGATTTAAAGCACACTTGGTATTTCTTAGCCATTGAGCAGATTTGTCTTGACAATGAGTGGCAATATAAGTAACGACCGAGTCTACAGAACTTTTAGCACTAATCATAAGCTTAGCTTGCTCAAAATCAATCTCCTTTGTATTGTATAGTGTTTGGACTGTTTTCATCTTCTGATGGTAGTCAAGAAGCTTGGCATTGATGATCTCGTGCTGTGGGCATCGTGCGGTTACCAGCTGCGAAGCTTTACTCCAGTACTTCTCTTCAATGAATATCCCTTCGACAGGGATGTTTGCCTCCTGATTATGTGACCGTATTCTGACTAAAAGCTTTCTTGTACCATCCTTTCGAATGTGATTGTGAAAACGAAAATTGATCGTCATGGTAATAAGATTTAAAGTTTGATCCCAAAATTGCACCCAGAATTCTAGGTAGAAGGCTAAAAGCCTTCAGAGTTTTCGACGAGTTATCGAGAATGCTGGTTTATAGAATGTTAACAACTAATTCTAAAGGGTTTAGGAGCGATTTTTAGAGCTGGATAGCGGTCTTTTTTCGGACTGTTAATCAGAGGGTCCTTGGTTCGAGCCCAAGAGGGGGAGCAAGTCACAAAAAGAGGTCATTTTTGATCTCTTTTCTTGTTTTTGTACCTTTCATTTGTTTATAAATCAACAACTTACGTTTTCAAAAACCCGGTTCGGGCTTTTTCATTTTGAAAATTGGGAAAGCTGCAGCTTATCCTTGTAACTCGTTAAAGGATAGTGGTTTAGGTCTTAGGGCCTTTTTTGGGGTTTTTCACTCTCGAGAACAAGTTTGATATCAGAGGAGTTGTGGGCAAATGTCTTTATCGAAGATGATGACATGGTTCCATTTTTTAATGTCCTTCTTCCTCGTTTTCCCCTTTTTTCATTTCTGCCATTAAGTAGTAGGCGTTATTAAAGGCATACTTAGTATTTGGTTCTTGTTCCATTAGAAAATCAATGGCAATCCAATCGCCATCGTGAGTTCCTTTTATGATTTCCACGGGCATAAACTTCCAATCCTCGCCTTCCTTTTTTGCTGAAAACACAAAGGACTTTTCGCCATCGGCTGCAATGGCACTTTCAGGAATAGCCGTGGTCATTGTATTGTTGGTTTGGATGCGCCCTTGAATATACATTCCTGGTATCAGGTTGCCTTCCTTGTTCTCGATTTCGGCGTGTACGTGTATCGCTTTGGGGTTCTGCTCAAAAGTTTTTCCTACGGAATAAATTTCCGCTGTCAGTTCCTTTCCCGGAATGGATTGGACATTGAACCGCACGGTTTGTCCTTCCTTTACTTTGTACACATCCTTTTCAAACACCATCAAATCGGCGTGTACGTGATGGGTGTCCACGATTTCCATTAGGTCGGTTTGAGGTTCTACATATTGTCCTGTTTTAACCTCTACTTTTTCCACAGAGCCTTGAATAGGACTTCGTAGCGCAACCCTTTGATAAATAGTGCCATTTCTCACACCTGATGCACTAACATTTAATTGTTGTAATTGTGCTTCCAAACCGTTCACCATACTTCGGGAAGCTTGATATTCCGCTTCTGCTTTTTGGAAATTGGCACCGCTGCCCACACCTGCATCATAAAGAGTTTTTTGGCGTTCGTATTCCTTTTTGAGAAACTGACTGTTACTATATGCATTGAGGTAATCCGTCTGTTTCTGAATAATATTGGGATGTGACAGATAGGCCACCGTCTGACCTTTGTTGACCTTATCGCCCTCGATGACCTCTATAGAAACCACGTTCGCACCCACTACTGTAGTGATGGTCGCTTCATTTTGTGGCGGAACTTCCAATTGACCGTTCGCTTCTACGTATCCGCTCATATTGCGCTGGGCAAGCGTATCGACTTCCATTTGTAGGACATCATACTGTTTAGCAGTAAGTGTTACTATTTCATCTTCTTTAGAGTGATTTTCTTCTGTTTCTGAATGTGTTGCATCATCGTGGTCGCTTTCGGTTTTTGACTCGCCACAACTAATTATTGTCAATGTCATAAGCATTGCGGTAATCGGTATATATTTTAATTTTTTCATCTTTTTAGTTTTGAAAGTATTGTAGTTCAAACAAGGCATCTAAATAATTGTCAAGCGCATCGAGCGCATCCATTTCGGTGTTTATGGCATCACGTATAATCTGCGTGAATGCAGCATAATCCACCGCACCTTCCTTGTAGGCAAGTAACGCACCCTTACGCTGTTCTTCTGCAAGTGGCAGAGCTTTATCCCTGTAAAACTGCCAAGATGTTTTCCATTTTTGATAGGCTTGTACTGCCTGCTGAAATTCAGATTGTAGTTGGCGTTGGGTATAGTCCGCATTTGTCTTTGCGATTTCGCTATCGATTTTAGCGGCTTTGGCTTGACTGCGCTGGGTGCCCGAAAACAACGGGACGGAAATCCCTGCCTGATAGGTATAAAATCCGTTATCGCCATTGACCTGTTGCAATCCACCTTGAAGGTTTAATTTAGGAAGTAGCTCGGCACGAGCGGCATTATAGTTTGCTTCGGCTTCATCGATGCGCCTTTGTGAAAGTTCCAACTCTGGATGTCTTTCTAAATTCGCACCCAATCCCAATACTGTCACCTCATTTTCTTCAAACGAATCTGGTACAGAATAAAAAATGTCAGTTGCCAGCCAGAGATTTAGCTTTTGCAGGGCAATGGCATAATCGCTTTCGGCCTGTTGCAGTTTGTTACTTATTTGCAATGCTTGGTTTTTAGCCGATGAATATTCCAATCTGGAAATGGCTTCTACTTCAAAGTTGAGTTGGATTGCGGTTTCAAACTGTGAATAAATGGAATCCAGCTCGCGGTACAGTTCAAATTTCTGTCGCTGTTGGTATGCCTGCGACCAAGCCTTTTTCACTTCCTGTTCCACTTGCAATTCAGACAGGTCGAGAGCGGTTTCGGCCAAAGCTATTCGTTGTTTTTGAAGTCGCTTTTTTGCACCGATACCCAAGAGGTCTAAATTTTGTTGCCCTACACCAACTAAAGTATATATACCTTGACCATCTGTTATTTCTTCGCCACCCGTAAAAACTTGGGTGTTCCCAAAATCATAAGCAATACCTTTAAGTGCGTTCTGTCGTTGAATTTCCAACTGTTTCGTTTTCAATAACGGATAGTTTTCCTTGGAAATTTCTACTGCTCTTTCCAATGAAACAATTGGTAAAGAATCTTGAGGTTGGACTTGTTGTGCTTTCGCGAAAGCGGAAGTGAATAAAAGGCAGACCACGGCTGTTGCGGTAACAAATTTTGGATTGAATTTCTTCTTCCGTTCCGACCGTTTTTCGACCCATTGGTAAAAGATGGGAAGGATAAAGAGCGTCAGAAGCGTTGATGTTATCAATCCACCGATTACCACGGTCGCCAAGGGTCGCTGCACTTCAGCACCTGCCGAAGCTGATATCGCCATCGGAAGAAATCCTAAAATATCGGTAAAGGCCGTCAGCATAATGGGACGTATTCTGCGTTTTGTACCTTCAATTATTCGGTCTTTTAAATTGGTCACGCCTTCTTCCTTCAATTCATTTAGACCGCTAATCATTACCAGTCCGTTCAGGACGGCAACACCAAAGAGGACGATAAAGCCGACCCCTGCGGAAATACTGAAAGGCATATCCCGAAGCCATAGTGCGAATACACCGCCAATGGTCGCCATCGGGATGGCCAAGTAAATCATCAAGGTCTGCGGAAAGGATTTTAATGCGAAATAAATCAAGATAAAAATCAACAATAAAGCAATCGGGACCACAGTCTGTAATCGCTCGCTTGCTCTTTCAAGATTTTCAAATGCACCACCATACCGAATAAAATAGCCTGGTGGTAATTCAAGATTTGCGTCCAGTTTATCCTTAATCTCGTTAACTAATGATTCCACATCACGTCCGCGCACATTTACACCCACGTAGGTTCTTCGGTTGGTATTGTCCCGGCTTATCTGCATCGGACCTGGTTCGTATTCGATTGTGGCCAGTTCTTGAAGCGGAATCTGCGAGCCGTTAGGCAAATTGATGTACAGATTTCTGATGTCATTGATGTCAGTACGGTTCTGCTCGTCGAGCCGAACCACTAAGTCAAAACGCTTTTCGCCTTCAAAAATGCCCCCTGCATATCCACCCGCAAAAGCGGACTGTACCATTGTATTGAGTTGGTCGATACTCACACCATACTGTGCCAGTTTGTTGCGATTGTATTTAATGGTCATTTGGGGCAATCCAGAAGTTGCTTCTGCCCTCATATCGCCTATACCTTCAGTACCCGCTATGATTTTTGTAATCTCATCGGCCTTTGCAGCAAGTACGTCTATATCCTCACCATAAATTTTAATTGCCACATCTTCTCGAATACCCTCTAACAGTTCATTAAAGCGCATTTCTATAGGTTGGGTAAACTCATAATTTACGCCCGGGATAATGCTTACCGCTTCCTTCATTTTATCAATAAGTTCATCCTTATCATCGGCAGACACCCATTCGTCTTGGGGTTTTAGAATGACAAATACATCAGCGAAATCCATTGGCATCGGGTCTGTGGGGACTTCGGCCACACCGATACGGCTTACAATTTTTTCAACTTCCGGAAATTCGGCCTTTATAATGCGCTCTACTTTTGTAGTGGTCTCAATCGTTTCGCTAAGTGAGCTTCCGGGCTTGAGTATTGTGTGAAATGCAATATCGCCTTCATCCAGTTGGGGAATGAATTCGCCACCCATCCTTGTAAACATAAAAACGGTAAGGGCAAATATGGCGACGGCAATTCCAACAATCCATTTCCCTTTGTTTAAGGTCTTGACCAAAAGTGGTTCATACTTCCGCTGTACCCAATGCACAAAACGGTCACCCCAAGATTTTTTTTCTGTTTTGGGTGGTTTTAAGAATAAGGCAGACATCATTGGAACGTATGTCAGGCAAAGAAACATAGCGCCAATCATTGCAAATATGAATGTCAGCGCCATCGGTTTAAACATTTTACCCTCGATGCCTTCCAGAGCCAATATGGGCAAGAACACAATAAGTATTATCAATTGCCCGAAGAAGGCAGCGTTCATCATCTTTTTTGATGCATTGGCAGCTATCTCATCACGTTTTTCCTTGTTTAAAGACTTCTTTTTTAGGATATAGCTACCCATTAAGAATACGCTGGCTTCAACGATAATGACCGCACCATCTACGATGATGCCAAAATCAATAGCACCCAAACTCATCAAGTTCGCCCATACGTCAAAAACATTCATAAGGATAAATGCAAACAGCAGGGATAAGGGGATGGTAGAAGCCACAATGAGACCACCACGCCAGTTTCCTAAAAGGAAGACCAATACGAAAATCACGATAAGTGCACCTTCAAGTAGATTGTTACGTACCGTGCCGGTTGTTTCACTTATAAGCTTACTTCTGTCCAATAAGGGCTGAATGACAACCCCTTCGGGAAGGGATTTCTGTATTTCGGCCATCCGATCTTTCACACGCACAATAACCTCGTTCGAGTTTGCCCCTTTAAGCATCATAACAAGACCGCCAACGACCTCGCCTTCGCCGTCCTGCGTCAAAGCCCCATAGCGCACGGCAGAACCAAAGCGCACATCTGCAACATCACTTATGGTAATAGGCACACCATTTTCATTTTTGATGACGATTTTTTTAATATCATCAAGGCTTCGCACCAAACCTTCGCCTCGAATGAAGTTCGCCTGATGGTTTTTCTCGATGTACGCACCACCTGTATTTTTATTGTTCGCTTCCAATGCTTCGAACACATCGGTAATGGTAAGGCCGATTGCCTTTAATTCGTTGGGGTCAACGGCCACTTCATATTGCTTTATTTTTCCGCCGATGGCATTAATTTCCACAACACCGGGCACCATTGCCATTTGCCGCTGTACAATCCAATCTTGCATTGTGCGCAAATCGGACAATGAATACTTATCTTGAAATTCAGGTTCTACCTTTAGGGTATATTGGTACACTTCCCCCAAGCCTGTTGAAATTGGCCCCATACTTGGCTGTCCAAAACCTTCTGGGATTTGTTCACGTACTTCTGTTAGTTTTTCAGAAACAAGTTGACGCGGTAGATAGGTTCCCATATCATCATCAAAAACGACGGTTACTACGGAAAGCCCGAAGCGGGACACCGAACGGATTTCCTTGACCTTGGGCAGATTGCTCATTGCAACTTCCACGGGATAGGTTACAAATTGCTCAATATCTTCCGTTCCCAGATTAGGGGATTGTGTGATGACCTGTACCTGATTATTGGTAATATCCGGCACGGCATCAATGGGGACTTGAGTCATACTGTATATGCCAGCACCAATCAATGCCAGCGTGAGCAGACCGATTATAAATTTGTTATTGATTGAAAAATCAATGATTTTGTTAATCATAGATA
>JAAZVY010000026.1 GCA_018623195.1 Flavobacteriaceae bacterium
GTCGGCTTCTCGGTTTCTTCCAAATCGATGGTCATAGCCTACAACAATTTTTTTTACATGAAGCTTCTCAACGAGAAGTTGTTCGACATATTCTCTTGGGGTAAGTCTGGAAAATTCTCTACTGAACGGATGAATAACCAGAGTATCAAGACCCAAAGACTCTAATCTCTCCGCTTTTTCGTCCATAGTCGTCAGTAGCTTAATCGACAAATCTCTTTGAAGTACCGCGCGTGGATGTGGAAAGAACGTAAGAAGACACGACTTGTAACCTTTAGAGTGAGCATCAGCGACTAATCTTTGTATAATCTTAGTATGTCCAATGTGCACACCATCAAAAGTTCCTATCGTTAAAACGGTAGGAGCATTGTCATGGTAATTATCTACCTTATCAATGACTTTCATTCGCTCGCCTTCAGGATAAATTAAGTGTTGTTAAAGGTATTCATAGTTCTTGAAAGTCCCGTAAAGACAAAGCTCTCAATCGCTTTAGCTGATTGTTCTAATCTTTCTTGAAGCTTCAATTGTTCTTCTTCTGACCAACCACCCAAAACAAAGTCTACTTGTCTTCCCTGTTCAAAGGCATTTCCAATACCAAATCTGAATCTAGGATAATTAGGAGTGCTTAACCTAGATTGTATGTCTTTTAAGCCATTATGCCCTCCATCAGACCCTTTAGGTTTGATTCTCAGTGTCCCGAAAGGGAGATTTAAGTCGTCGGTAACAATGAGTAGTTCATCTAAGCCTATCTTTTCTTGCTGCATATGATAGGCGACTGCTTTACCGCTTAAGTTCATATAGGTGTTTGGCTTTAGAAGAAAGCAGGTTCTTCCTTTATAATTAGCCTTGGCCATGCTGCCGTGTTTCACCTCCTCAAAATTTGCTTCGAGTCTTTTTGCAACTTGATCAATAATTTCAAAGCCAATATTGTGACGAGTGCCCTCGTATTTAGCTCCGATATTACCTAAACCTACAATTAAAAACTTTTTCATCTTCTTTTAAGGTCAGCTACAAAATTAGGATAAAAAAAGACCGCCGTCAGCATATGCTGGCGGCGGGTATTTATTGAATACTGAAAATTCAAATTATTCTGCTGCAGGAGCTTCTGCTTCTCCTCCTTCAGCACCTTCTTCAGTCTCTTCCTCCTCGTCAGCAACCGCATTACGAGAAGTTTTAACCTGAACAATAGTGGTGTTGTCAGGGTGTAGGAAAGTGTAATCATCAGAAAGAACATTTACTACTGAGATGTTACCTCCAATTCTAAGCTTAGAAATATCTACGTTGATTACGTCAGGAAGGTTCGCAGGTAGCGCCTTAATTGTAAGCTTACGCTTTCTAAACATTAAACGACCACCGTTCATAACCCCAGGAGAGTTTCCTTGAAGTTTAACGGGAATTTGCATAGTAACTGGCTTATCTTCAAATAATTGATAAAAGTCAATGTGAAGAATTCGGTCAGTCACTGGGTGAAATTGAATGTCTTGCATTACTGCTTCATACTTTTCACCATTTCCTAGTTCAATTACCACCGTGTGCGCGTTTGGCGTATACACGAGGTTTTTGAAGCTTTTTTCTTCTGCTGAAAAGTGGATAGGTGCTTCTCCTCCGTATAATACGCAAGGAACCAGTTCAGCATTACGTAAGGCCTTAGTAGCTACTTTGCCTACGCTTTCTCTTTTTGATCCGTTAATAGTAATTGATTGCATTGTATAAAAAAATTAAAGTACAAACTTAGATGAAATTGAGGTGTTGGTATGCACACGATGCATCACATCTGCGAATAATTCAGCACAACTCAATACTTTGATTTTAGAGCTAGGGTGCTCTTTCGAAATAGAATCGGTAATGATCAGCTCTGTGAGTTTTGAATTTTCAATTCTCTCGTAGGCATTACCCGATAAAAGACCATGTGTGGTAATTGCACGAACACTTAAAGCCCCTCTTTCAACCATAAGGTCAGCAGCTTTCGTTAATGTGCCGGCAGTATCTACCATGTCGTCGACTAATACTACGTTTTTTCCCTGAACCTCGCCGATGAGTTCCATGTGAGAAATCACATTGGCTTTTTCTCTTTGCTTGTAGCAAATTACTACATCAGATTCGAGTGCCTTTGAATAAGTATAGGCTCGCTTTGATCCACCCATATCAGGGGAGGCAATACAAAGATTAGGGAGGTTTAATTCTTTTAAGTGAGGTAAGAAAATGGTAGATGCAAATAAGTGGTCCACCGGTTTTTCGAAGAATCCTTGAATCTGATCTGCGTGTAGATCCATGGTGATGATTCGAGTTGCTCCGGCAGTTTCAAGCATTTTTGCAACGAGCTTTGCAGCGATGGGTACACGGGGCTTATCTTTTCGGTCTTGACGAGCCCAACCGTAATAAGGTAATACGGCGGTGATATGTCTAGCTGAAGCGCGTTTAGCGGCGTCTAGCATTAACAACATTTCCATCAAATTATCAGAGCTAGGATTGGTTGATCCTATGATAAAAACTCGAGTTCCTCGAATCGATTCTTCGAAGCTGGGCTGGTATTCCCCGTCAGAATAACGTGAAAAATTGACCTTACCTAAAGACTGACCATAGGCCTTGGCAATGTTTTCGGCTAATGGTATGCTTTGGGTACAAGCAAAGATTTTCGGTGTTAATTCGGTGACAGCCATCTAAATACCTTTAGTTAAAAGGATTGCAAATGTAGTTAAATTATTCAGCTGACTCCTAACCTTAAACGAAAAATCAGCTCTGTAAAGTGAATTTATTTCTTAGCTTTGCTCCGCATTTTGCCTTGGTGGCGGAATTGGTAGACGCGCTGGATTCAAAATCCAGTTTCTTCGGAAGTGTGGGTTCGATCCCCACCCAAGGTACATAAAGGTGTTTAAGGCAGTTAATTTGACTGCCTTTTTTTGGTTTAAGAATCTACTCTAGACCAAGTTTGATCGGCATCGAGTCGGTAGCTTCCTTCAAAGTCAAATTGACATTCTTCGGGGGACAGAATCGAAAGAAATAGCCCGCGCTCTGGATGGTGATATAGGTGATACGTTTTTCCGATGACCGGCTCAAATTTGAAAGAAGCTTGGTAAACCTTTTGATTGTCCTCTAGTTCTTTCATCATTTTTTGATAGGCGGTTTTAAGCTCATCAATTCTCGCTTGAAACCGTGCATTAACGCTATGTGCCCCTTTTTGTTTCCATCCGGTTAGGTCGGTAGGTTCTATTACAGGTGCAGAGACTGAAGTCGAGTATGGTTTCAGAAACGCATCGAACTGTTCTGAATCTTCATTGTATATTACCGAATCGGGCTTCTTTTTCTTACTCAAAATGACGAGTGATTTTCTTCGAAAGAGGGTCAGTAGTCGAATAGTAGTAGTCAATCAGTTTACGATCTGGACCCACCAAATATTTTTGAAAATTCCATTTAACAGAACTGCTTTTAATTCCGTTTTCATTGGCATCTGTAAGCCATTTGTATAGTGGATGCTGATTCGCTCCTTTCACTGAAATCTTTTCAGTAAGCGTAAATGAAACACCAAAATTTAATTCACAGAATGAGGCGATCTCGTCGGCAGTTCCTGGCTCTTGGGCTCCGAATTGATTACACGGAAGACCTATAATTTCTAATTGTTCTTGATACGTTTCGTATAGTTTTTGCAGACCCTTGTATTGGGGGGTAAAGCCACAAGCAGAAGCCACATTCACAAAAAGTAAGTACTTGCCATCGAATTTACTCCAATCGATCTTGTTTCCTTGTAAGGTTTGTATTTCAAACTGTGGCATTTCTGCAGCTTTGGACATTCCTTGATCTACTTTTTTGAAGGTGTTAGCTAACGAATCGAATAGTTTCATTATTTGTAAATATAGCGATGCAACTCGGCTAATTTTTCGGGTTTCTTGAATTCGCCTCCGTAAAATGAAGTAACGGTGGAAGAAGTATCGTCCTTTATGCCTCTAGAGGAAACACATAGGTGTTTAGCGTCAATGATTACGGCAACATCGTCAGTGGCTAATAATTCTTGTAAATCGGTACCAATTTGGTTAGTAAGTCTCTCTTGAACTTGTGGGCGTTTGGCGTAGTATTGAACGATACGGTTCAATTTCGATAAGCCAATTACTTGCCCTGATGAGATATAAGCTACATGAGCTTTACCGATGATAGGCACGAAATGATGCTCACAATTCGAATAAAAGGTAATGTCTTTTTCAACCAGCATTTGACCATATTCATACTTGTTTTCGAATAAGGCGATACTTGGTTTATTCTTAGGGTTTAGTCCCGAAAAAATCTCATCGATATACATTTTAGCCACTCGCTTTGGAGTGCCTTTAAGCGAATCATCGGTTAGATCTAAGCCCATTACATGCATGATCTGTTCGAATAGATGGGCAATTTTCTCTCTTTTCTGCTGGTCAGTTAGTGCAAAAGCATCTTCACGCATCGGAGTTTGTAGTCCTGTGTAAAGATGTTCGTCTCCAATTTCTTCGAAATCAAAGTCTGACAGGCTTTTGCTTATTTTCTGGGTACTTAAAGAATCTGTTTTCATAGCGAGTACGGCGCCACTGTTAGGGATGCGCCGTACTTCAAAGATACAAATTGTTTAAGTATTTCCTAAAATCAATAAACAAAATGAGTTAAAGAGTTTTTAGTGAGGTAGTTTTGGTCTAAGAATTCCGTAAACGAAGGTGCCTAAAACTGCGAATGCAAGGACTAAAATAAGCGGAAGGAAACCCGCCCCAATTAAGGTAAAGATAGGACCAGGACATGCTCCGGCAAGTCCCCATCCTAAACCGAATAAAATACCTCCAAACAAATAGTTTTTCCATCCTTTTGCCTTCGGTGGTATAATAATTTCTTCTCCAGAAAAGGATTTAAGTTTGAGACGTTTAATAAGTTGAATCCCTAGAACTCCGGTGGCAAGCGCCGAACCGATAATTCCGTACATGTGGAACGAATCAAATTGGAACATTTCAAAAATTCTAAACCAAGAAGCCGCTTCTGATTTGAACATAATAATTCCAAATACGATACCTGTAAGTAAATATTTCAATGTTTTCATGGGTAAAGCGTGTTTTAGAATAAAATTGGGAATAAGACATGAACCATAAATAGGCCTCCGATAAAGAAACCGATCACCGCAATGAGTGAAGGAAGTTGAAGGTCGCTTAATCCAGAGATGGCATGACCTGAGGTACATCCGCCTGCATATCTAGAGCCAAATCCAACGAGAAAGCCTCCGATGGCTAACAATAGTATTGTATAAGGGTCGCTAAGGGATTCTATACTGAATAGTTGTTCTGGGAGGTAGGCGTTCCCACCGTCTGTAAAACCATACTGGGTTAGTTTTTCGATGGTACCTTCTGTAATTGCTACTGCAGTTTCGGTGCTTAGAAATTCAGCGGCCACAAAACCACCTAAAATTGCGCCAAGTGCAAAAACTAAATTCCAACGCTGCGCCTTCCAATCAAAACGAAAGAAGTCACAAGCTTTGTCTCCACTTAGAGCGGCGCACATGATGCGCAAATTCCCAGACATACCGAAGTTTCTTCCTGAGAAGATTAGGAAAAACATTACGAGAGCGATGAGTGGGCCAGAAATATACCATGGCCAGGGTTGCATTATTAATTCCATAGGATTTTTTTTACGCCTCAAAAATAAAACACCCACTGGGTAAGTGGGTGTAATCTAGGTCACATACGTGAAAATTATACGTCTTCTCCTTTGAGCATCTTATTCCAATACAAATAAGGAAGTCCGAATTTTTTCAACATCCAAAGTCTCCAATGTTCTTTTGAAGAATCAAATACGAGCATTTGTTTGAGTTTTGGATCTGGAGTAAAGTTGTTGTCGTAATCAAATTCTGCAAGAACCATTTTGCCGTAGCCTGTAACCAGCGGACAAGATGAGTAGCCATTATAAGATTTGGAGCCTATAGTATTTGATTTGATTAAACGTAAGATGTTGTCTAGTACTACTGGAACTTGCTTGCGAATTGCAGCTCCTGTTTTTGCCGTCGGTAACCCGGCTACATCACCTAATCCAAATACGTTAGCATACTTGGTGTGCTGAAGGGTATGCTTATCAACGCTCAACCAGCCCCCATCATTGGCTAGGGCCGACTCTCTAATAAATTTTGGTGCTGCTTGAGGTGGAGCGATGTGGAGAAAGTCGAATGGTACCGCAATTCTACCATCTTCAGTTTTTGTTGCGCCGAATGCATTATCTGTACCGAAGGAGCTTCCTTCTTTTTGAACAAAACAAGCGTGGTCTTCTGGAGTCTTATCAAGGAAATAAACGATTTTTTTCTTTGAATCGATTTCTACGGGGGTATTGTACGGATGAAACTTAATATTGTATTTGCCAATGACCTTCATTAGAGTTTCTCTGATTACCGGTACACCAAAAATTACGGTACCCGGGGTAGCAAACATGACATTAGATTTCTTAGATAGTCCTTGCTTTCTCAAATAATCTGCTGCGAGATAAGCAATTTTCTGTGGAGCACCACCACATTTGATAGGCGTCGCTGGCTGAGTAAAAATCGCATTACCTCCCTTGAAGTCTTGTAACAATTTCCATGTGTGCTCTGGATCGGTGTAGTTACTGCAAACAACCCCTTTATCAAGAGCTTCAGGTAAACCTTTAATCATACTAGGTTCCATAACAAGCCCTGGAGCTACAATTAAGTAGTCATAGGAGATGTCACCACTTTCTTTCGTGCTCACAGCGTTGTTTTCAGGATCGAATGAAACCGCAAAGTCTTTCACCCATGAGACCCCTTTTGGCATTACCTCTGCCATAGGTTTGGCGGTTTTTTTATAATCAAATGCTCCAGCACCCACTAAGGTCCATGCGGGTTGGTAATAGTGAGTGTCGGCAGGCTCGATAATGGCGATTGAGAGTGATGAATCTAATTTCTGTAAACGAGATGCTGCCATGATACCAGCAGTACCTCCCCCAATAATTAGAACTTGATAAGAAGTTGACATAGTGTTTATCGTTTAGTTAAAGTTGAGAGAAAAGCTAATGATAAAACTAAAAACCCTGTGTAACCTTGGTTACACAGGGCAGTAAACTTGAAATTATTAGGTTTATTTCGAAGGCATCGTTGACGGACACACATAGTCTGTCAACTTTATTTCAGCTGCTTCTATCGCTTTAAATCCACCGGTAATATCAACGAAGTTATGGATCCCTCTGCTCTTTAGAATCGAACCTGCAATTACCGAACGGTATCCTCCAGCACAGTGGACGAAGAACGACTTGTTTTCAGGAAATTCATCCAAGTGGTCGTTGAGGTAATCTAGTGGGGTATTCTTGGCATTAGGTATACGGTGTGCATAGAACTCTGTATCCTTCCGAACATCAAAAACTTCAGTGTCGTTAGATGCTAGTTTTGACTTTAAGTCCTCAGCAGAAATGGTATCAATGGTGTCGAATTCTCTACCTGCATTTTTCCAAGACTTGAAACTTCCTTCTAAGTACCCTAGAGTATTATCGAAACCTACACGTGCTAAACGAGTAATAGTCTCTTCTTCGCGCCCCTCTGGAGTAACCAGTAATAAGGGTTGCTCGACATCAGCAATGAGGGCTCCTACCCATGGGGCAAAACTACCGTCTAAACCGATGAAAATAGAGCGTGGGATGTGTCCTTTTACGAAATCATCTTGATGACGAACATCTATAACAAGTGCACCAGTTTGATTAGCAACATCCTCGAAAGCCTCAGGGCTTAAAGGAGTCGATCCTCTTTCTAAGACTTCGTCGAAGTGATCGTATCCTTCCTTGTTCATCTTCACATTCAATGGGAAGTATTGAGGTGGAGGCATCAGACCGTCAGTAACTTCTTTTACAAACTCTGCCTTAGTCATGTCTGCACGTAGTGCATAATTCATTTTTTTCTGATTCCCTAAGGTGTCAACAGTCTCTTTCATCATGTTCTTACCACAAGCTGAACCTGCTCCGTGACCAGGATAAACAGTGATTTCATCTGAAAGAGGCATAATTTTAGTTCTCAAACTATCATAAAGTGTTTCGGCTAATTGCTCTTGTGTCATATCAGCTGCTTTTTGAGCTAAGTCGGGGCGTCCAACATCTCCTAAAAATAAGGTGTCTCCACTAAAAATAGCATGATCTTTACCGTTAGCATCTCTGAGTAAATAGGTAGTAGACTCCATAGTGTGACCCGGTGTGTGAAGTACGACAATGGTAATTTCTCCTAACTTGAATTCTTGCCCATCTTTAGCGATAATGGCATCAAAACTAGGGTTAGCATTCGGTCCATAGATAATTGGTGCACTTGATTCTTTAGCTAAACTTAAGTGTCCACTCACGAAATCTGCGTGAAAGTGAGTTTCAAAGATGTACTTGATTTTAGCATTAGCCTCTTTAGCCTTTTCTAGATAAGGTTTAACCTCTCTTAGAGGATCGATAATGGCTACCTCTCCTTGGCTTTCAATGTAGTAAGCTCCTTGAGCTAAACATCCGGTATAAATTTGTTCTATTTTCATGTCGCGTACTTTATAAGTAGGTCAAAGTTAAGAGCAGTATTTTTAATGCAGAGTCACCTAAGTTACAAAAGTCTATTCTTTTGATTCTAAGGCTATTCTTCTAGAATACTCATCGATTTTATTCTCATCTCCTTTAATAAATAAAAAGGCGTCGTGTGCATTATCAAAGAAGGATTGCTTTCCAATAAGATCAACGATCTCACTTCTTTTTAGGATGTCTCTAATGGGTCCAATAGGTCCCGAAATCGTAACCTTAATTCCTTTTTCTTTGAGCTGGCTAAAGAGTTGTCTCAACATATGTGCTGCTGTTGAGTCAATATAATTAATTGCCTCTACCGATAAAACAACTCCTTTTAATGCGCTACCATGTGACTCGACTGCCTGAGCTAGCTCAGTTTTGAAATAATCTTTATTCCCGAAATATAACTGACCATCGAATCGAAAGAAAAGCACTTCTGGGTCGATGCTAACCTCCTTGTCAAATCGTTTTACATTGCGATAATGGGTGGAATCCTTTATCCTTCCTAGAATCGCATAGTGAGGTTGTGAGGTTCTGTAAATCATTAGGCCTAGTGAGATTAGTACCCCTAGGATGATACCTTCAGTAATACCAATAATAAGCGTAGTTAGAAAAGTAATTAGGAGTACGGCAAATTCGTCCTTTCTTTTTCTAAAGAGTCGAACAGGGTAGGCAAAATCAATCAGCCCGAAAACTGCTACCATGATAATAGCGGCAAGTACCGTTTTGGGTAGATGATAGAAAAGTGGAGTTAAGAATAGTAGCGTTAGCCCAACAATTATTGCGCTAATAATCGAAGCAAGCGGTGTAGATGCACCAGCTTGGTCGTTTACTGCGGTTCTCGAGAATCCTCCAGTAACGGGGTACGATTGAAAAATTGACCCTACTACATTAGCCATTCCGATGGCTATAAGTTCTTGATTCGGTCTCACCTCTTGAAGTCCCTTACGTTCTTCGATCGCCTTAGCTACTGAAATAGCTTCCATAAATGCAATAAGTGCAAGGGTAACTGCTATAGGAACTAGGTCGTTGAAGCGATTCATTGAGAATTCTGGTAACCCAACTTTTGGTAGGCCTGAAGGAACCTCCTTGACGATATTCAGTCCATACTCGCTGAGGTTGAAAGCATAGGTGATCACAATCCCTAAGATAGTTACCACCAGTGCTGCTGGGATCTTAGGAGCCCATTTCTTAATGGCTTTAATAATCATAATAGCTGCAACGCCTAGGACGATCGCATAGACATTGATCTGATCAAGTACTTCAACGGTATTCCCTAAAAGAATATGGATTTGATTGCTGTTTTCGATGGGAGCGCCAAGTAAATGCTTTAATTGACTCAGCCCGATAATTAAGGCAGCCGCAGAGGTAAACCCACTAATAACAGGCTTAGATAAGAAATTCACCAAGAATCCCATCTTTACCATACCTAGCAAGAACTGAATACTTCCCATGAAAAGGGCCAGGAAAATGGCCATTGAAGTGTATTCTTCAATGCCACTTAGTGAAAGTGCTCCTAAGCCCGCTGCTACAAGTAGTGAATCCATTGCCACAGGAGCTACGCTAAGCTGTCTAGAAGTTCCTAGGAGTGCATAGATTACTTGTGGAATTAAGGAGGCATATAAACCAAATACCGGAGGCAGACCGGCGAGCATGGCGTAGGCCATTCCTTGCGGAATAAGCATAATTCCTACAGTTAATCCTGCCGATAGATCACCTGAAAGATGTGCTTTTTGATAATTAGGCAACCATTGAAGGATGGGGATAAACTGAAGGATAGATTTCATTACTTAAAGATCAAGAAGTTCAATATGGTTTCTATGTAGCTTTATATGACCAAGGTTCTCTAATTTTTTAAGTAACCTCGAGATTACCACTCGAGAACTATGTAGCTCATCTGCGATTTCTTTATGAGTTTGGTGAATACTGTTTTCACCGTTGATTCGACCCTTTTCTTTGAGGTACTCAATGAGTCTTTCATCTAATCTTTCAAATGCTACTTTTTCAAGACTAGAAAGCATCTCTTCGAGACGATTTTGATAACTCGCAAAGATGAAACTTCTCCATCTCGGATATCTGCCTATCCACTCTTCTAATTTTTGATTAGGAATCACGATTAAAAGAGTGTCAACTTCAGCCACCGCTTTAATCGTACTTCTTTTTTGTTCGGTGCAGCAGGCCATAGACATGGAACACGTATTTCCTTCTTCGACATAGTAAAGAAGAAGTTCCTCTCCATCGTCATACTCACGAATTACTTTGATGGCTCCTGAGATTAAAAGGGGAATACTTTTAATGTACTCTCCCGGTCTGATGATCTCGGTTCCTGCCTGTATTTGTCTGTAGGTACCCACTTGGTTGATCTCTTGAAGAAGAGAGGCTTCGAGAAGTGATCCATAAACAGATTGAAGATCGGTAAGCATGTTATTTATTGAATAGGTGTTCTTTCAAAAATAGGTTAAAATCAAAAGTCGTTCAAAGGTAGCATTAGCGAACATCCTTATTAGTAACCTATGTTACATTATCTTTAGGCTAGCTATGAGAAAGAACAGACCAAAGGTTGCTTTAGTTTGGTTAAAGCGTGATTTGCGTTGGGAAGATCACGAGCCGATTTCAGCGGCTATTGATTCGGGTTATCCTGTTGTTTTATGGTATAATTTCGAACCTATTCTGCTCAGCGATAAGCACTACAGCGCAAGACACTGGCACTTCATTTCTGAGAGTTTGAAAGACTTCGATAGTTTTTTACAATCGATAAATACCCGTGTGTTACAGATGTATGGCTCAGTTTCAGATAACTTCACTCGGCTCAGCGAAATTTTTGAAATAACTGGTGTTTATAGTTATAGAGAAACGGGTTTAAAAATCACTTTTGATCGAGACAGATCGTTCTCTAGAATACTAGGACAAGAGAATATCCCATGGGTAGAGTTCAACACGAATGGGGTAGAGCGCGGTCTCAAACACCGATTAGGTTGGAGGGATCGCTGGGAGTCTTTCATGGAATCTTCGATATCACGTCCCTTATGGTCGAAAAGAGCTGTCGTTAGTAGCAAGATGCTTTCTCAGGTAGAAAATAAAATGAACCTCTTAGCACTACCTAAAGACCGGTCTATCGATCGGCAAAAGGGCGGAAGAAGCATGGGGTTGCGCTATTTGAACAGTTTTTTAAACGAGCGCTACAAAAATTACAATAAACATATTTCTAAGCCATTAGACTCCCGAATTAGCTGCAGTAGACTATCTCCATATATCGCCTTCGGGTGTTTATCTGTTAAAGAGGTCTTTCAAGCTACGGCAAGGGTCTATGAAAATGCAAAACCAAAAAGATCGTTATCGTCATTTCGCTCAAGACTCCGCTGGCAGGCTCATTTTATTCAAAAATTTGAAATGGAAGACCGCATAGAGTTTGAGCCGGTGAACAGAGGATATCTCATCTTGAATAAAACAATCAATAACGGTTTTTTAGAGGCTTGGGAAAAAGGGTTAACCGGGGTGCCACTTGTAGATGCGGCGATGCGATGTCTCAACGCAACAGGATATCTTAATTTTAGAATGCGTGCACTTCTAGTTTCTTTTGCTACCCACCATCTTTGGCTGCCTTGGCAAGTGATTAGTCCACATTTGGCACGACAGTTTTTAGATTTTGAACCTGGAATTCATTATCCGCAACTACAAATGCAAGCAGGAGAAACAGGGATCAACCAGATTCGAATTTATAGCCCATTAACGAATAGTGTGAAACACGATCCAGATGCAGTTTTCATTTTAAAGTGGGTCCCTGAACTAGCTAAGTTGCCTCAAGCTTTGGTTCATAACCCTGCAGCGCTTACTCCGATGGATGAGATCTTTTACGACTTCAGAAAGGGGGTCGATTATCCAAACCCTATCATAGATTTAGATCAGGCGAGAAAAGAAGCCAGTGAAAAGCTTTACCGTCTTCAAAAAGAAATTGCGGTTGTTTCTGATGCGAAACGAGTGCTGAGTAAGCACACCTTACCTAATCGTGACGCGTTCAGTTAACTCCTCAGAATTTGAGTTGATGGTTTTGATCCCATAATCCCCAATAGGCACCTACACTCCCTTCTGCACTTACCTTCCATGATTCATCAAAAGATGAAAAATAAAACATCGGTATATCCTCTTCTTTTGACCACGAAATGGCATCAATAAAGTACTTGAGTGCATTGTTGTACCCAGGAACTGCTGCTCCGAGAGATTCGCCCTGACTAGGCCATCCGGTTTCTGTAATTATAACCGGTTTACCCGCAGCTGCTCGTTGAGCTTGCTGGTACATCTGTTTCATGTAGATGAGAGAATAATCAATACTACAACCCTCCCAGTAGGGGTAGCAATTGGCCAGTATGACGTCGCAAGCCTCTGCTATTTTCGGATAGTCGGTGAATTCATAATAGGCGTCCACGTATCCAACGGGAATTCCTTTGATTTTCTGTTTTGCTTGATGGATGTAATCGATTAATTGTTCCTCTGAGAGTTCTTCGCGATACATCACCTCGTTACCGACAGCGGCTATATCGACATACCCTGAGTTACATAGATCGATGAGCCCTTGCAATTCCTCCTCATTTTTTTTGAGATCTTCACCTAGCCATGCCCCAACAAGCGTCTTGAAGCCATATTCCTTGGCTAATTTGGGTATGTTCTCATTTTGGTCGGTGCAAGAAAAGGTTCTGATCCACTGAGTGTAAGGCTTCAATAACTCGAGCTTTCGGCGTATTTGTTCTTCTGAAATAGGATCACCGGGCTTCTGTGATCCCTCATAAGGGCTAAAACAGATTCCATGCATTCCAGATTCTAGAAGTTCGCGGCTCGAAGTTTTGAGATCTTCTTGGTTTAACTCCTTAACATCAACTCCTAGTAGGGATTGTATTTTATCTCTTCTAATTGACATTGTTTATTCTCCTTTTTTAGCGCTAAGTTCTTTTTTGATTTGGGCCGCTTTTTCCTCAGTGATGTCATAGTTTTTCATGATTAGGATGGCACCAATGACTCCTGCAATGGGTAGAAGCGTGTAAAACATTCGCATTCCTGTAATAGATGATTCGGTTACATTTTCAGCGTCGAAGCCTACTACCGATAAAAAGAATCCGCCTAACAGTGCAGCGATACCGAAGCCTAATTTTACCATCCACCAGTAGACAGCTCCTAGAACACCCTCTCTTCGCTTACCGGTATTTAGTTCATCAAGATCGCAAACGTCTGCGGTCATACTCATCATAATGGTGAATAAACTTCCGATCCCAAAAGAATGAAAGGGGAGTGCGAATAAGAATAGATAAGGTTTGCCGGGTACAAACAAGAACCAGAAAAGAATGTATCCGACCACAGATATTAGTTGAGAGATAATAAAGGCTTTTTTCTTTCCGAGTTTCTTCGACATTTTAGTAACAACGGGTATGACTAAGAAGGTTGTAATCAGCGCTCCTACCGAACCATGCATCGCTGGCCAAGTACCTGCGCTTGCTGGGTCGCTGTTGAACAAGTAATGCACAATAATTAAAAAGGTATAAGCGGCGATGACATTGAATGAATTAAAAATTAAAAAGGTAGCAGACGCAATCTGTCTGAACTGTTTGATTTTAAAGGCTTCAAAGGCGGACGTGAAAATACCTCGGACACTTTTAATAATATTCATTGCCTTGATAGGTTGAAAATCGGTTCTGTCTAGGGTAGATGTAGTCTTTATAAATAATGCGGGTATAGCTGCAAAAAGAGTACAAGGAATTGCCACCCATATCGAAAGTTCTCTTACCCCTTGGTCGGCTCCTTCTGGAAACCAACTCGGGTCATATAAAACCACCCAGAACCATGGAGCTATAACCCAGGCCCATTGCCCGATGAATTGTGCGATAGCCATGATCTCTGTACGTTCATGAAAATCTTCACTGATTTCATAACCCATAGCTACATAGGGTACACTAAAAATGGTGAGCCCTAGGTAAAATACCAGTGACCAGGACAGAAAATAAATAAAGTTAAAAACCACGCCATCATCTTTGTGAAGCTGCCACATAAAAATGTAGGCTAATCCCATTATGAGGGCTCCGATGAGCACGTATAATCTTCTACGTCCCCATTTTGATCGGGTATTGTCTGAGATATACCCCATGATAGGGTCTGTGATTGCATCAAATATTCTAGGTACAAATTGGATGATCCCCCATAGAAGGGCAGCGAATCCTAGGTCCTGTACTAATACGATGATGAAAACACCCAAGGCTGCGGGGAACATCTGGTTGGCGAGCATTCCAAAGCCAAATGCGATTTTTTGTCCCATTGAAACGCTAGATGCTCTGTTTGAATTTTGATTACTCATATCGTTAATTGTTTGGTTTCTATCTGAAAGACCTAAAAGCCTTTTTTACGACCTCATAAGCTTCTTTTTGCTCTCGGTCTAAAGTAACGATTCCCCAATACTCTTCATTTGCAGTTGCATCGTAGGGAACTCCACTACTTCCTGGAGTCCATCCACCCACATCTCGGGTTTCAGGAGAACCTGCCTTCCACCATCCGTCAGTAAATGAAAATACGATTGCGCCTGTCGCCTTTGTATTTGGGGTCAATACTTGATCTAAAATCGTTTGAGTAGCGTCTGCTTGTGCGGTCTCATTATAACCTAAAGCGTAGCCTTCATTTTCTATGGTCATGTAGCTGTCGGCACCAAGCTCTGAGAAATAAACCGGTTTAGAACTGACTTTAGAAAATTCTTCAAGTGCAGTACCAGGTTGATCCCATCGGTAGACATTGAGGCCCCACAGGTCAATTTGATCTAATCTTTGAATGAGATCTTCACTCGGAACTTCTCCATGCGCCGTAGCTACAGGATGCTTAGTATCTATTTGTTTGATTGCAGTAGCAGATTCATTGAGAACCGTGTACCAATAATCTACCGATCCGCCGAACCACTCAGGGTGATAGTTGTATTCATTCCCAAGTTCCCATAGAAGAATTGCTGGGTGAGATTTAAACGCCTCTACATAATCGAGATAGGTCTCAGATTGCAGGTCATAAACGCCTCCTTGGTTAAATCCGAAGCTAATGATCACCCGTAGCCCTGCATCGTATATTTGATCGAGTATTTCTCTTGACGCTATAGGTTCATAAACTCTTAGGGTATTCACTCCTGCAGCCTTGATGAGTTTCAGATCTTTCTCGATTCGTTCAAAACTTCTCATCGTCTGACCCTTCTCAACAGGGTGATAACAGATACCCTTTATAAAGAAGGGTCTGTCGTTAATGGTAAGCTGGTCACCTTTGACTCCGACGATGTGATTCTGATCACTAAGGAGTGAACAAGAATTAAAAATCAGTCCTGTTAATAACGATAGAATTATGGCTTTGAAATCTCTAATCATTGCTCTCCTTTATTTTAAAACCGGTAGATGAACATCCTTATTTAATAATTCGGATGCTCCGTTATAAGACTTTGTGATAGGTTTGCCATCACGGCTAAGACCATCAAATACGCCTGAATCTACTAGTTGCCATAAGGCGTATTTTGCTTTTCCGTCGCGGGTGAACAGTCCAAAGTGATTTTCAGAATCATTGGGATTAGCCGAGCTTTTCCAAGGTTCATCAAAGGCCTCAAAATAGAAACAGCTAATACCTTCAGCGTCTGTCCATTCACGCATTCCCTGATGATATAGGGATTGTTTTAATTCGTCAGCTGCCTTCGACCCATTGGGTCCGTAGAATCCATCTGATTTACTGGCCCAACCAGTCTCGCCGATATGGATGGGCTTATCTACTCCGATAGATTTTAGATATTCGGACACTTGCTTGTACTGCATCTTGCTATAATTCACTGCAGATTTCATCAGAAGACTATTCACGTCATTGGTATCCTTGTAGGTCTTGACTGCTTCTATATTCCAAAAGGAAGGATTGTAATGAGTATCATGAAAAGGGTAGGTGTGCATGGAAACGTAATCTACGGCTTTGACCAATTGCACTAAATCCTCATTGTGGTATTCTGATCCACCACCTCCCCACGAGGCGAAATTGTCAGAACTGGTGATCCAGAGCTCTTTGGGAAGATCTCCATTGGCTTTTAAGGTTTGTAAATAGTTTACCCATCCAAGAATTACACCGGGTTTTACAAAATAAGAGGCTGCCCAATGAACCATCGCTTCGTTTCCTACCGCGATTACCTTTATGATATCGGGATAGGTACGAGTAAGTTCTACGGCACGCTCAATCTCTGCTTTGTTTGAGGCGTAGTCCTCCTTTTCATGATTAGGACTGTTTGTCCATGCACCTTCACAATCGATCCAGGCTCCGAGCATTACGTACATCTCAAAATTGGGGTCTTCCTTTTTTAACTCATCAATGGCCTTAACTACATTAGTAGCGTGTGGAAGTTGTACGTTGTAGGTGCGCACGATCCTGATTCCCATGGCAAATAGGATTCTTAGATCTTCTTTTAGTTGGTCTAAGGTCGGCTGAAATTCTCTACTTTCTTTTCGGTAACCTCCATAGGATATTGCTTGATAACTGGGATTGCCTAAAAGTTCTGAAGCAGTCTTGCTTTGCATAGTTTTCGATTTGGTATTGCATGAGAATAGCATCAACCCCAATAGGAAAGTGAATAGGATTCTTTTTAATCCAGTTATTCTATTGATCTTGGGTCGGACGTTACCTTTTCTCATGACTTTAAATAGTTACAATAAGTTGTTTGATGTTACCTGAGCGATTGAAAATAGCATCGCTGTATTCTTTACTAAGCGAACTGCCCTCAATGGTCTTAGTGCTTAAATCCTTAAAAATTATTGTTATCGTGTTGTATCCATCCTTTTTATAAATAACAGGTACTTGGCATATGGTATACGCTAGAGAGCCTTTGGTTAGTTCAATCTTTTGAAGAGATTGATGGATATCGTAGTACTCGAACACCTGCGTATTTTTCAAAAATTCAGATTCAGGAAGTAGGGTTGGGTCAAAGCTCAGTACCCCATTCGATACACGAACTCCTAATTCTCCAAATCGACAAAGGATATCTTCTTTCACTTGTCCTGTCATTCCTGGTTGCTGAGCTCCTTTACCACCTGGGGTGTGAGAGTAAGGGTCTGTAGGGAAGGCTCCATAGAGCTCTGGAGATTTATGGACTCCAATACCTGCATTAATCTCAAAATAATGATCGAATAACTGACCAATAGTTGCTTGAGATGTAGATTGATCTACGGCCTTCCTAGTTACCTCAAAGGCAGCAAGTCTAAGTTTTGATACCATGTGCCAGTAAATGGATCCTAACCCTTCATAACCGAAGAACGTACCAGATCTGCCTGTAAAGGCCTTATGGTTGAAGATTTGTTCGTATATCGCTTCGATTTTTGGCTGCTCCTTTTCTACCAAACTTTGATAGTGATTTGGAAGGTTGTTCAGTGCATCTCTTAAAAATCGGATATTTTTAAAGTTTCCATTGAAATGGTATCCACCTTCACAGTCTTTGATTATAATATCTCTGTTGCCTTCTAAAACAAGTTTACTTAGAAGCTCAGACTCTGAAACCTCAACTGGGCTGATATTATTCTTTTCTAAGAATCGAGGTAAAGTTTTGTTCGGATACAGCACATAGCTGTATTGATCCTCTCTAAAGAGTTTACTAGCTTTAAGTGCATCGAGAACGGCTAAACTTGCCTCGGTATCCAGATACCCTGAACTTAGAACAGCTACCTGACCTTCTAACATCTCAGGTAAGTAGCTAATAGCTACTCCATTATCTTCAGTTACGGTCATCAAGTTGTAGGCGTGATACAATTGGTCCTCGCGTTGGTTAGAGGCTATAGAATACTCAAGGTGTTCTAGAGCAACCTCTATAAAGGTCAAAAACTCACTGGTTTTAAAAGCAGTCTTCCTTCCAGAGAAGTCCTGATCATAGATGGTTTGCCTGTAGGCACTAGCTGCTTCTCCTAATCCCGATAAGACCTGCATTCGCTGCTGGTCACTTATCGAACCTTTTAGAAGATGAGCTGAGTCTTTAAGCGTTTCATGAATTTGATCAAAACACTTCTTTAGTTCTACCGAGATTTGGACTTCAGAAACTGCTGATTGACTAATTAACTCTATAAAGAAAGCCAAGAATCTTCTGAGGTAGTAAAGTGTTACCATAGAAACTCCGTTCCCAACAAGGGCGTTGTTCGCGTCGTTCCATTCGGGTCTTTGGGTATTCATCCAGATTCCACCTTCAGGAATGTAGTTGGATATTTTAGCTAAAACGGTTGCTAAGATCTTTTCAATAAAGTTTACTTGGTAAACCGACCCTTCTGGAGTGGTAAGCAAGGCTCCGTCGGCTCCTATTTGCTCCTTTCTCTTTTCAATGGCAGATTCTCTTTTGTAGTCATAATCGATGGTGTTTTTCGGGTCTTCTACAAGAGCTTCAAAAGGTTTTATGCGGTAAGGGATATTGGCATAAACAAAAGAATCTTCTTTGAAGTATTCATCGAACTTCTCAGGGTAGTATTGCTGAATGAATTCTAAGAATTTTAGTAGATAGATAATTTGGTGATCCCCCCAATAACCGATATACGACCATGGGTTGTCTGGCTCGATGGTCTCCCATTCGAACCCGTCTTTGAATACGCGATAAGGGTTGTACCCATCAAATGATGAGGCGTTCAAAAACTTGAACATCATACCCTCTATAAAGGCTGGGTATGAATGAGAGAGAGCTTCCCAGTTTTGAAAGATGTCTCTCCAATTACCTTGGTAATCTAAAATCTTAGATCCGTCATCTTCATTTCTGAGATTAATGGAAAACTTGTTCCAAGGTCTACTCGGATCTCCGTGTCTTCTACTAAATTTAAGGGGAAGGTATTCGTTACATAAGCGTTGAAAATCCTTGTTATTATCTTGCTTAGATAACGTCTTAATAGCAAAGACATCGAATCGTTCTGGCAAGTTATTGAGTAAGGCTATTTTTTCATTGTAAACCTTAACGTTGGCTTGTTTAATATAGCGAATAAAATCAGCCTTATCTATCGTGTAGTTCTCATCGAAAATACCCCCACGCATTATGTTGAACATGGTGTTGGCGAAGTGTCTTGTGTTTCTCCTTTGATCATTGGTTAATTGCAAGCCGTCACTGGCTCCTACCAAAGAAACTAGTCGGTCTGTTCCAAGTTCAATATCTTCAATTACTGACTTTCTAAGGGCCTCTTGGGAATTGAGGGCGGTTTTTAGTTGAATAATATCGCTTACTGTTTTGCTTATATCAGCAACGATTATCCATTCTTTTTCAGTTCCAGACACTAATTCAAAGGATGTATGGATAAAATAGGCCCCTCGCTCTGCTTTGATATCTGTCTCTTGCTTGACGCCATGACCTTTTCTGAAATGATCTAATTGCTTTGACGATAGGAGGACTACTTTATTTTCTAATCCGAGGGAGAAAACGACATTCCCTTTAAGGGCTTCGCTAGGTTCTGCCTTATCAGAAATAATAGCGCTTAAAGCATATATACCAATGGTTTCAGCCTCAAGTTCACACTTTTTGTAAGCGTCAACTAGGTTGCTGCTGCTGCTTTGGAGTCCTTCAGGAACACCATAAGGGAGTAGGTTTTGTATCCCGTCAAGTAGTTGAACGCTCTTATTTAATGAATTGGAATTTTTGATTTTAGAATTGCGAACGAAACCGAATTGCTCACTCGACGACCACTCATAGCTAAAAGTGATTCCAAGGTCAAGATTAATCTCCTCAAAAAGCACTTTATTACCATAGGTATTCTTGTAAATGTTTCGCTCTACCTTATAAACTCCTTGATAGTTCGATGAAAAGGGCTCCCATAAGAAGGTTTTTTCTTCTTGTTCTACGAGAAGGATAGTTTTGCTACCCGTATGTTCGTGAGCTTCAGTGATTTTGTCATCGGTGTAGTAAGGGAAAAGAGCGTGGTCACTATTGATTCTTCCTGCAGATAGCCCTCCGGTACTTGATATAAACATCCAGTGATCGGAGTGACTTACTATACTCATAAAAAACGGACGCATCTGATCGGTATTCGAGATCTTAAAATAACGCTCTCCGTTTATTTCAACTTCTTCCCCTGTGATTGAATGGTTACTGGTATTTAGTGGCTGGTTGCCTAAATAGATGTTCTTCTCCTCTGAGTTATTTTTCATTGCAACTTTCGTTATTTAAACTTCATTCTATCCTCAATGACCTTTTAAGTCAAGGGCATGAATTTAGTACTAAATCTGAGTAATTGGAAGAAATCGAACTATACAATAACTCTACAAAATGTAAATCTAATATTTATATCGTATTGATTTTCAGAGTATTGAAGTATGCATCTACCATAATATTCCTCTACGTAGCCTTTTGGATATCACAAAATGGTGTATTGATTTAAGAAAGTGAAGAGCAAAAAAAAAGGGCCCCGTTTGGGGCCCTTTATTTTTATCGATGGATTCGATTATAGATTCACTCGTAATGAAGCATTCCAAGTTCTTCCGAATCCGAACCATACAGAGTTACGAACGTCAACTCCATTCCAAGTGGTAGCACCACCATCAGCATGGATGTTTGTGTTAGACTCTGCAATGTAAACCGTATCAAATAGGTTGTTGATGTTTAATCTAAAGCTTGCGTTGTTACCGAATAAATCGAAACGAGCTGTTGCTCCGAAATCAACTAAACCGTAAGATGGTAATTGAACGGCACCTTTGTTGTTTGCTGAAGTGAAAGCAGAATCAACGATGCTGTAGTCAGCATAAAGACCATCAACAAAACGGTAACCTAAATCGAATGAGAAGTCTCCAGCTGTGTACTGAGCTTCAGTGTACGTAGTAAACTGTGCAGCATCACCTACCTTAGCATCTTTGATGTAGATGGTTCCTTCCCCAACTAGGTTATTGTTATCGTCATAAACTTCTGATGTGAAGTCTTTAGTATATCTCCAGTTACCTGCAGAAAGCATTCCTTTAAAGCGAAGTGCAGATGAAGCGTAGTACGTTGCCTCAACTTCTAAACCTTCGTGTAAAACGTCGATATCTTTGAATTGAGCCGTACCATCAACACCGCCATCTAAAGTGAATCCTTGAGATACAAAACGGTTACCCCAAGTAGTAGAGTATACGTTTACATTTGCTTTGAAGTTTGATGAAGTATATCCGTATCCTAATTCAAATGAAGTAATCTCTTCGTTTTGTAGGTCAGGATTAATGTCATTTGCATAACCTGGGAATACCGCGTCAAATAATGGTTGACGGCTGATATATCCTGCATTAAAGAATGCATTGTTTTGAGCGTCGAAGTTAAAGTTCGCTCCTCCTTTTACATACCCACCAGGTGAGTTGTTTTTAGAAGACTCAGGGTTACCTACTTGATCGAAGTAATCGATACGTTGGTATTGTTGGTTTGAAAGACCCCCTTGAAGTACAGCAGTGAACTCATCATTATCGTTATACTCGATAAGACCGTTTACACCAGCCCACTTTACTTTACCAATGTTGTAATAGTCGATTTTTGGACCACGAATACCTGTGTTTTTGAAAGGACTAGCCTCTACTTCGGTTTCGATGATTTGGCCCGCTGAGTTTTTATTACCCATAGAAAGGTAACCGTCTAATCCCATTAGATCGTTGATTACTCTGTAGTGGTAACCTGTGTAGCTTCTTAAGTCTATACCAACCGAGTAATTGAATTTACCTGATTGAATATCTAATGATGAAATTGCACCCACCCAGTCGTGAGAGTTCATTGAAGCTCTACGTACCATGATCGCACGGTTAGCACCAAAATCATTACTACTATTAGCTCCAATTCTACGCCCGTTAAATCTGCTTAAGTTTCTTGCAGAAGTATTGAATAGATCGGTGGTTGCACGGTTTGTTGCAACAATTGCATCGAAATTAATCGTACCGTCAGGAAGACGCGA
>JAAZVY010000064.1 GCA_018623195.1 Flavobacteriaceae bacterium
CTCAGCTAT
Organism: Flavobacteriaceae bacterium; assembly: GCA_018623195.1. Lineage (GTDB taxonomy): Bacteria > Bacteroidota > Bacteroidia > Flavobacteriales > Flavobacteriaceae > UBA3478. The sequence continues at coordinate 10 of JAAZVY010000064.1, forward strand.
GGGTTTTATAAGGAGCGTCTGATTTCGATTACCAAAAAAGGGCAAGAAGGAGCCAGTGAAATACGCAAGATGATGAGTGATTTCGAAGCGCGTCCACCTAAAACAATCGTAGGCGAAACGCTAAAGTACATTGAAAACTACAGCACTAGTACGCGAACGAATCTCGAAACTGGTGAAAAGAAAATGATTGACCTTCCTACCTCAAACGTAATCATCTACGAGACTACTGAGGGCACTAGAGTTGCTGCACGTCCGAGCGGAACAGAGCCCAAAATTAAATTTTACATCAGCACCAAAACACAGTTAGAAAGTGCTGAGGTTTTCGAAAAGACCAATAAAGACATTGAGGCAAAAATTGATCAAATCATCAGTGAACTGCAATTGAATTAATGAAATCTGCCTTTCGTCATATCCTTAAATACGCAGGTCCTTACAAGCAGTCGGCCTATGCCAACGTGCTATTCAACATGGGTTACGCATTATTTAATGTGTTGTCTATTCTGATTTTCATTCCTACCCTAGGGATTCTATTTGGCACACAGCCAGAAGTTACCGAAGCGCCCGTATACGAAGGAGTCAGTTCGTTAAAAGGATATATAGAGGGAAGCTTAAATTACCAACTAACCAAAGAATCCAATGCGAATGGGCCTATAAGAGCCTTGCTGATTATTGTCGTTCTGAGCGCCCTCATCTTTTTTCTCAAAAATCTCTTTAGATACCTGGCGCTCTACTCTCTCGCTTCACTGAGAACAGGAATGGTGAAGGACCTTCAGAATGATCTTTACGATAAGCTGATCGACCTGCCCATTGCTTATAGCTCTGAAAAACGAAAAGGAGACCTTTTATCTCGGATGACCTCTGACATCAAAGAAATCGAAAGCGCGATTATCAATTCTCTGGAAACCTTGGCAAGAGAACCTCTTACCATTCTCTTTGTGATTTTCTCTATGCTCGCCATTAGCTGGCAGCTTACCCTCTTCGTATTTATCTTTCTTCCCATCACAGGTTTTATCATCGCCAGAGTAGGTAAAACACTGAAGGCTAAATCGCTAGAGGCACAAAAAGAGTCAGGACTTTTTCTGTCCTTTTTAGAAGAATCATTGGGCGGTTTGAAGATTATCAAAGCTTTTACCGCAGAATCGAGCGTAAAAGAAAAATTCAACACCTCTACCCAGAGGTATCGCAGCACCATGAATGCCGTTTTACGCAGAAATGGTATGGCCTCTCCTCTTAGCGAATTTTTAGGGGTCTGCGTGGTCTTATCTGTTTTATGGTACGGAGGTAGATTAGTACTAGGCACCTCCTACTCTTTGAATCCTCAACAATTTCTAGGATACATAGGGCTGTTTTATACGATCATCAATCCGGTAAAGGCAATTACTACCGTTAACTACAACATTAAAAAAGGAAAGGCTTCGGCAGAACGGGTTTTGGAGGTCATTCAAACGGATCAAACCATCAAAGACCCATTAAGCCCTAAACCTTTTCATTTTGAAGAGTCGATCAACTTTGACAGCCTTAATTTTGCCTACGAGGAGCAAAACGTATTAAATCACCTCAACCTTACCATAACCAAAGGCCAAATGCTTGCCTTAGTAGGGAGTTCGGGTAGTGGTAAATCAACCATCGCACAGCTCCTATTAAGATTTTACGACTCCCCGTATGGTCAATTAAAAATTGATGGTGTAGCAATTCAAGATTTCACCAAAAATGATTTAAGAAACCATATTGCCTTGGTGAGTCAAGACCCACTTCTATTCAATGACACGGTGGCTAATAATATTGCTCTCTCGAATCCAGATGCGACAGAGGATCAAATTATATGGGCTGCGAAACAAGCTTATGCCCATGAATTTATTGAGGCTATGCCAGAAGGATATCAAACATCCATCGGAGATTCAGGAAACAAGTTAAGTGGCGGACAAAAACAACGCATTGCTATCGCCAGAGCGTTTTTAAAAAATGCTCCGATCCTAATACTAGACGAAGCTACCTCAGCGCTAGATACTGAAAGTGAAAAGCAAGTTCAAATGGCGCTAGAAGCCATAAGTAAAGATCGCACAACCATTGCTATAGCTCACCGCCTATCTACTATTAGCAATGCCGACCAAATCGTTGTTCTAGATCATGGTCAAATCGCTGAAAAAGGAACTCATCAAGACCTTTTAGCAAAAAAAGGACTCTATGCGAAATTGGTTGCGCTACAATCCTTGAGCTAAGAACAGAAAAGCTTCAGAAAGCTTTCTTATCTTCGCGAGCTCAATAACCTTCTATGCGACTACACCGCAATCTTGTTTTTACTGTTTTAGATTCCCTTCATCTGATTTTCAATGAAGGTCAATACGCCGACAAGGTGATTGAAAAGGCGCTAAAAAAAGACAAACGATGGGGTGCCCGCGATAGAGCCTTCATAGCCTCAACTACTTACGAAATCATAAGATATAAACGGCTTTATGCTGAGATCGCTGAGGTTAACGGTCATTTTTCTGCCCAAAACATAAAGCGCATGTTCGCGGTTTGGACTACCCTGAAAGGAATCCAAATTCCTGCAGATTGGCCTGAATTCGAGCCTACTCCGACACGTAAGATCAAAGGCCGCTTCGACGCGCTTATAAAAACTAGAGCCATTAGAGAGTCTATTCCCGATTGGCTAGATACCCTTGGTGCGCAATCCTTGGGTGATCAATTGTGGGAGGCAGAGATTAAAGCGCTTAATGAAGAGGCAGAGGTAGTTCTTCGAATCAATACCTTGAAAACAACCATTGATCTGGCAGAAAAACGTTTACAAGAAGAAGGTATTAACACGGTGAGAATTCCTGATTTACCTGAAGCCCTTCGATTAGTAGAACGACAAAACGTTTTTCTCACCCAAAGTTTCAAAGACGGATGGTTCGAAATTCAGGATGGAAGTTCTCAGAAGGTTGCTCCACTACTCGATATTCGTCCGGGACAACGCGTTATTGATGCCTGTGCAGGTGCCGGAGGTAAAACCCTTCATCTAAGTTCTTTACTTCAGAATAAAGGACAGCTTATTGCCATGGATATCCATCAGTACAAACTGAATAATCTGAAGCTGAGAGCCAGAAGAGCAGGAGCCCATAATATTGAAACTCGCCTTATTGATTCGAATAAGGTGATTAAGAAACTATACGGCTCTGCTGATCGCGTTCTTATAGATGCACCTTGTACAGGACTGGGAGTATTACGACGAAATCCAGATGCCAAATGGAAAATTGATAACGATTTTCTAGATCGCGTGGTAACTACTCAGCAAGAGATCTTACAATCCTACTCTAAATTGGTTAAAGTAGGCGGTAAAATCATTTATGCCACTTGCTCTATTTTACCACAAGAAAACGATCAACAAATCGAAAAATTCATGTCCTCAGAAGCTGGAAAAAACTTCAGCCTCATCGAAAGTCATCATTTATACGCCTCAAAAGATCATTTCGACGGATTTTTTATCGCGTTACTTGAGCGAAAAACCTAATTAAAATACCTTTGGAACTTAACCACATTCCGCTATGATTCTATTTTTCGGAACTCCATCACAATTGATTTACGCAGTACAAAGTACCGCCAACCTCGACGAGAAGACTATTGAGAAATTAGAATGGCTATTTGGCGGATTGACGCTGATTCGCGAAGAGTCTGTTGAGGGAATATTTGTCGGTCCAAGAGCCAGTATGATCACTCCTTGGAGTACGAATGCGACAGAGATTATCGCTAATATGGGCATTGAAAGTATTCAAAGAGTCGAGCAATTTACTGCGGCAGAGAAGCACAGTAGTTTTGACCCTATGCTAGTGGTGAAACACCAAGGATTGACTCAAACCTTATTTGATGTATCTACTGCCCCAGCGCCTATCGAGGCCATAACTGACATCGCAGCTTACAATCAATCAGAGGGACTAGCATTAAGCGATGACGAAGTTGCTTATCTAGAGGGTTTAAGTAAGCGTCTAGAACGCCCCCTTACCGATTCAGAAGTTTTTGGATTCTCTCAAGTAAATTCGGAGCACTGTCGCCACAAGATTTTCAATGGAATCTTCGAAATTGATGGAAAAGCCATGCCGAATTCACTTTTCGGAATGATCAAAAGGACCTCAAAAGAAAATCCTGGAGATATTGTCTCTGCCTATAAGGACAACGTCGCGTTCATCAAAGGTCCAGAGATTACCCAATTTGCTCCTCAAAGAGCAGATCAGCCTTCAAATTATGAAGAGAAAAAACGTCAAAGCGTTCTTTCATTAAAAGCTGAAACACATAATTTCCCTACCACGGTTGAACCCTTTAATGGCGCTGCAACCGGTTCTGGAGGAGAAATTAGAGACCGTCTTGCAGGAGGCACCGGTTCTATTCCACTGGCAGGAACCGCAGTTTACATGACCAGCTATGCACGTCATCGTGAAGAAGAACAAGGATGGGAAACACAACCCCCAGCAAGAAAGTGGTTATACCAAACCCCTTTAGACATTTTAATCAAAGCTTCAAACGGCGCTTCGGATTTTGGAAACAAATTCGGCCAACCACTTATCGTTGGTTCACTGCTTACGTTCGAACACCAGGAGTCTGAAGAAGGCAAAGATCCTAGAACGCTAGCTTTCGACAAGGTAATTATGCTGGCAGGAGGTATCGGTTATACCAATGCCGAATATGCTCAGAAAAACAAGCCTTCAAAAGATGATAAGGTCGTTATCTTAGGTGGAGACAACTATCGAATTGGAATGGGCGGTGCAGCGGTATCAAGTGCTGATACGGGAGCCTTTGGTAGCGCCATTGAACTTAACGCAGTACAGCGCTCCAATCCAGAGATGCAGAAAAGAGCAGCAAACGCCATTAGGGGATTGGTAGAAAGTAGTGAAAATCCAATCGTATCGATTCATGATCATGGCGCAGGAGGGCATTTAAATTGTTTATCTGAACTTGTAGAAGAAACTGGAGGTAAAATCGAAATCGATGCTTTACCCGTTGGTGACCCTACTCTATCCTTCAAAGAACTTATCGGTAACGAATCTCAAGAGAGAATGGGATTAGTAATCGAACCTAAAGACACCGATCTGGTGCGAAAAATAGCTGAAAGAGAACGAGCTCCGTATTTCGAAGTGGGTGAGATTACAGGAGATATGAGATTCGTCGTATCCTCTTCAAGTAAAGAAGAAAAAGCCCTTGACCTTGACCTTATTGACCTTTTTGGAAACGCTCCAAAAATGGTTCTTAGTGATACAGATACCCAGAGAGACTATGCTTCAATCGGTTTTGAATTAGAGCATTTTCATGATTATCTAGAGGCGGTTCTTCGTCTTGAAGCTGTAGCGTGTAAAGATTGGCTTACCAATAAAGTAGATCGTTGTGTTGGAGGTAAAGTGGCTAAACAACAATGCGTGGGTAGTCTCCAAATACCCCTTCAGAACTATGGAATCTCTGCCCTTGACTTTACCAGCAAAAATGGAATTGCTACCTCGATTGGACATAGTCCGATCAGCGGCCTCATTGACCCCGTAGCAGGAAGTAAAAACAGTATTGCAGAAGCGCTTACGAATATCCTTTTCGCTCCTCTTGAGAATGGGCTTCAATCGGTGTCCTTGTCTGCAAATTGGATGTGGCCCTGCAATAACGAAGGTGAAAACGCAAGACTCTACAAAGCGGTAGAAGCGGCATCAGACTTTGCAGTGGCTCTAGGAATTAATATCCCTACGGGTAAAGATTCGCTATCCATGAAGCAGAAGTATGCAGAACAGGAAGTTTTATCTCCAGGTACTGTAATTATTTCGGCTGCAGGTCATTGCAATGACTTTACAAAGGCCGTAGAACCAGTTTTTAAACCAGGAAAAGGAAAGCTATTCTATATCAATCTTTCTGCAGACTCCTTTAAACTCGGTGGATCCTCATTTGCACAAACACAAAATAAAATTGGGAACACCGCACCAAGCATAGTAAACGATCAGGCTTTTAAAGAAACTTTTGATTGGATACAAGATCAAATTAAAGCCGGAAATATCGCAGCAGGTCACGACATTGCCTCCGGTGGTTTAATCACTACTTTACTCGAAGGATGTTTTGCTGAAACAGCACTAGGAGCTGAAATCAATCTATCCGCTTTAAGTGATCAGTCGCTAATTGAAGTGTTATTTTCAGAAAATGCAGGGGTTATTTTACAAGCAACCAATGAAGGGTTTGATCGTATCGCTAAAGATTGCCCACTACCCTGTATAGAAATAGGATCAGTAACCACTGAGCCTCGTTTGAAGATTAACTATCACCACGTAGAAATCGGTTTAGAAATTGAACGATTACGTTCGGTTTGGTTCGAAACTTCTTATCTATTTGACAAGCATCAAACAGCTAATAGCTTAGCTGAGGTTCGTTATCACAACTTGGGTAAGCAACCTCTGGAATATGTTTTTCCTAAAAACTACCAGCGTGAGGCCTTCACTGTGGAAGGAAAACGTCCTGTCGCGGCTATTCTAAGAGAGAAAGGAAGTAATTCGGAGCGCGAAATGGCAAACGCCCTTTATCTGGCCGGTTTCGAAGTGCGCGATGTTCATATGACCGATCTGATGAGTGGACGAGAAACACTCGAAGATGTTCAATTCTTAGGTGCGGTTGGAGGATTTTCAAACTCAGATGTACTTGGATCGGCAAAAGGTTGGGCAGGTGCTATCAAATACAATGAAAAGGCGAAAAAGGCGATCGACAACTTCTTTGCCAGAAAAGACACACTCTCTGTAGGAATTTGTAATGGCTGTCAACTATTCATGGAGCTTGAACTCCTCTATCC
>JAAZVY010000027.1 GCA_018623195.1 Flavobacteriaceae bacterium
AGGTGCTCATTACTAAACCTATTCCTAATTTAAATCTACAAGGTTCTTTTCATTACCATCACGGATATCACTATTTCAGACCGATCGATAATCGCATCCTCCTAGGTGGTGGTAGGCAATTAGATAAATTGGGTGAGACTAGCCTAGACTTTGAGCCCAATGGCATTATTCTAGACCAATTAAAAGACGATTTACAAAACTTAATTTTACCGGGAATAGAGGTAGTTATCGAATCGAACTGGACCGGTATTATGGCGTTCGGAAAATCGAAGAATCCCATCGTTAAAAAAGCCTCTGAGAATGTATTTGTTGCCTCGAGGTTAGGCGGTATGGGAATAGCTATTGGTGCAGGGGTTGCCGATGATTTAATTAAGCTTTTAGAAACGCAATAGTGCATATCCCTTAAGCTGATACATCGTAAGTGTCGTAAGTGCCGAAGTGGCTACCTCGAAACCGGGTAGCAGCTGTGACTTATCCACCTTGCGTTTGAACATGCTCTGCGAACAAACAACAATTTTGACCCCTTGATCAATTAGTTCCTGGTATAGAGGAGCATGCGGATTATCTAAGCCAAATTTTTCGCGATAAAGTTCATTGCCTAAAGCAGTCCATAATGCACCACCGTGAACGGCAACAATGACATTCATGTTTTCCTTAGGAACACCTCCCATCACATGAAGATTCATTAGTCTGGCCAATTGATTTACCGAAAAGGCCACCACTGCTTTATCCTCCTCGCCGGTCATCAAATCGACCACGATGTTATAGGTGAGCAATGGGTCTGGCTTTAAGTCAGCTAAAGGTGCATCGACGACCGTTCCAAAATTTTGGATAACCGGATTTACTGGGGTCTGCCCAAACAGATTGGTGCAGACCGCCAGTGCTAAAAGGTAAAAGTATCTCATTAGTTCAGTTTTAATCCTGGGAGAGAAGCGTCTGGAGCATCCTGAGTCCAAGGATAAGTTTGTTTAATTGGTTTAGGTAAAATTTGATCAAGTGATTCTCCGTCGTAAACAAACCCATTCTTCACAACCATCTTTACCGAATTCGTGTTGCGGATGTTATCTAACGGGTTTTTGTCCAGAATAACTAAGTCAGCCAATTTACCAACCTCAATACTTCCTAAATCGCCAGCTAGTCCGATGGCTTCGGCTCCCAGGATAGTAGCCACTCGAAGAGCGTCATAATTCGACAGCCCGCCACTTTGCATACTCCAAAGCTCCCAGTGATAGCCTAAACCTTGGAGCTGGCCATGCGAACCAACCCCCGCAAGACCTCCGGCCTCAACCAAGTCTTTTACGAAAACGGCATGGTCCTCGAAAACGTGCTCCTCGTCCATGAACCATCCGGCATTACGGCGTCTTGACTTAGCGTCGAGCTCTGACTTGGGAGTAAAACGATTCAACTTTGGATCACTATTGACAGGCTCAGTGGCATAGTAATAATTCTCAGCCCATGGCCCTCCATAAGCAACCAGAAGTGTTGGGGTGTAGGCCGTTCCCGAGTACTGTACAAAGTCAATAAAGTCTTTGTAAAGCGGATAAATCGGGAAGCTATGCTCGTGACCCGGGTAACCATCTAAGATCTGAGTAACATTGAGTTTGAAATCTAATCCACCTTCAGTGGTAGGCATTAATTCTTGCTCTTTAGCTGCCTGAATAATCCATTGACGGTGCTTGCGATTACCTGTCAGATACATCTTGATCGTCTTGGTGTTATAGTACTTCGAGTACTGCTTTAACACCTCTCTTGCATGGTCTAAACTTTGAATATTATATCCCCAATAACCCACACCAGGGCCTGTTGAATAAATTCGAGGCCCGGCTAGCATACCAGCCTCAACCATGTCAGCATAGGTAAGAACATCGGTGGTACCTGTTTGTGGATCCCTTGTTGTAGTAACTCCGTAGGCGAGATTTGCTGCGTAGGCCCAAACATGATTTTTATGAAGACCCCAACTTGGTCTAAGGTGGGCATGAGTATCTACAAAACCAGGTAGCAAGAATTTTCCTTGTAGGTCAATGGTTTCAGCTCCGAGCGGAATCTCAATTTCCTCATCTGCAGCATGAACTCCAGTGATGCGGTTGCCTACTACAACCACTGTTGCGTTTTTGATTACTTCATCCTTACCTGCCATAGGAATCACGGTAGCCCCAGTGTAGACTACTGTTCCTGTAGGTATTGCGCGATTCACCTCAACGGCGACCGTTGATTCCACCGCCTTGTAGGCCTCAGGCGCTTTTGGTTTTTCTTCAGATTCTTCAGATTCTGTAGCATCCTCAGAGGTATGGGCTTCATCGACTTTCTTTTCAGCAGCTGCAACCTTAGCTTCCTTTTCAGCCTCTTTAAAGTCTTCTATTTCCTTGTCGCGAGCCTCTGCAGCTGCGATATCGTAAGTAAAGAGTGTATTACCTAGCATCCAATACACCGTGTTGCCGTCTGAACCCCATGAAGGAAATTCACCACCCATGGTGGTTAGCTTTCTTGACGGAAAAGCCGCATTGTTCGCGTTTCTTACATTGATTTTCACTCCGTCTGGCCCAACTTTAGGAACCGTTACGATATAGATATCGTTATTGATTTTGGCTAGCGCATAGTTGCCTTTAGGTGCTCTTAATAGGGTGCTTGCCTTAGATGGCGGACGCGAAGGTGCTTCAGGCTCATCTGACAATAAGTGGTTATCGGTATAAACCGAACCATAAACAGTGATACCATCGACAGAAACATATTTCTTCTCATCGGTTCCGTCATAACGTATAGAAATTAAGGTCCCGTTTTGATTCAAATAGATTCGACCGTCATTCTGAGCAAAGTGCGCATTAGAATAACCATCCGCCTTTGTTATAAAGTTCTCTTGACTCATTGCTCTTGGAGCAAACCATACTAGATCAGACTTAGACATAAATGCATAAGGCCCATCAGAATCTTCAAATTGCTGACGTTGACCCTTAAAGGCTACGATTCTGTTTGAAGGACTCCATACAGGATTCTGGTACACTGCCGAAGAAGTAGAAACTCTCACAGGCTTTGATCGCCTAGACAGTCCCACTTTATAAAGGTGTCCGCCATCGGTCTCACTCCAAGTCACAAATGCGATCTCTTTGCTGTCAGGACTCCATGTCGGCATTGCCTCGGTAAAATCAAAAGAAGTTAATCTTCTCGGTTTTTGATCCGTAAGGCTCATTACATACACTCTATTCAATGCAGTAAAGGCAATCATTGATTGATCAGGCGAAACGACTGCGTCGCGAATTTGCGTAACGTTAAAAGTTGGGGTGTCTTCGATCGGATACTCAAATTTCAACTGAGGCCCCATCGCTACCTTTTCGTTTACACTGAAGTCAATCTCGCTAACGCGATTATCTAAATAAATACGATTAAGTTTTCCGCCATACGAGGCAATAATTGATTGACTATCTGGCATAAATGACATCGCCGGCAACACCCCGAGCGGAGCAATCGACTCTTGTTCATCGCGTTGTACCGGGTAGGCTAACCAGCGCTCATCACCTGAGGTTAAGTCACGGAGAACTAAACCTGTTTGATCGTTATATCTAGATCCGTACACTAACCACTTTCCGTCAGGAGATAAGGTTGGGGCGAAAGCCGAACCGTAACGACTCGTCATCGTCTTGCGCTTTCCATCGGTCAGATCATAAGTTCCCAATTGATATTGAGGAAGGCTCGCATTATACTGCCATGAGTTTTGGCGTTGAGAGTACCAAATATGATTACCATCAGGGCTAAAGGTAGGCTCTGAAATCTTCAAATTATCAGGCTTACTGATCAACTGAGTGCCTGAGCCGCCCTCACGGTGATAGAGATGTAATTTGAAGTTTCTCGTACCCTTAACCACGGCGATATAATCACCATCTGGAGACCAGTCTGCCGACTGCATATTAAAGGTATCTCCCTTGGTTACTTGAATAGTATCCTGTTTTACGCGATCAATAATCCAGGCATTATTACCTCCACTTCGATCAGAAATGAATAGTATCGAATTGCCATCAGGAGAATATTTCGGATGCGAATCAAAAGCCAGACCCTCAGTCACTCGGGTAGCCTGACCACCAGAAACGGGCAACTCGTAGATATCACCTAATAAATCAAAAACGAGCTTTTCGCCTGAAGGGTGAACATCTACTGACATCCAAGAACCTTCAGTTGTATTTAATTCAAAAAATCGTTCGGCTTCGAGAGGAAGTCCTTTCTTTTCCTTTTTTTCTTGTGCTATTGCAAGAATAGGTAATGCGAGAAGTATCGCTAGTAGCGTATTTTTCATATCAAACAAATTTGGCCATCTGAAGATAGCCAAATTGTTTGTTAGTAAGTGTTAAAAAGAGGGTTATACCAGGAGCAATACAACAGTCAACGCTGCACCTGCTATAGCAAAATATAAACCCTTTTTGTAGATCGGCGCTCCAGTATTGAACATAAAGAATGCCGATACCGAGAAAAACAGTAATGAAATACCGAAGAAAATAGCTAACCAGAAAAGTGGATTGGTGGTATTCATCAGGTGTAGCTTATTCATTTTTTCAAGAAGTACGGGATACTTGGTCTTGGTGTATTTCGCCTCACCGGTAGCGGCGTTGTAGACACCATCACCGTTGAAGACAATCTGGAACCCATCGACCTTTTCTACTCGTATTCTAGTCTTAAGTGCTGGCCCAAGAGTTTCTGAATTAAGTCCTGGCTCAACGACTACAGAAACGGCCTCTTTCGTCTTGAAAGTGTCTGTATTTCTGAAGGTAAGTACGATACCGCTTAAAGCATAAACGGCCATGATTCCCGCTAAAAAGAAGCCTAGGTAGCGGTGAAATTCTCTGAATTTTTCTTGTGATTTTCTACTCATCGTTAGGAATTAGGTTGGCAATCTAGCAAAAGACCATTGAAGAAAAAAGTTAAAAAAATCTAGTTGTTGTTCCCGATGCGCGAAAGTTCCTCTGCCGAACCGTTACCACGCTGCTTATTCTTACCGTAGTTTGCACCAAAGTTATAGGTCACTTGAAGCTGTAGGGTCTGACGTGACCAGTCACTAATAACATTAGCATCAATCCCCGCATAGTCAATTCTACCGTAGAATTTTCGATTGAGAATATCTCCGATGGAAGCATTGATTTTGATCGCGTCTTCGGCAAAAGTTTTACTGAAAGAAACGTTGAAATTAGCAATGTGATCGGTGATAATAACTCCCTCAAGACTTCCACTATTATAGAACGCTGACCAAGAAGACGAAATGCCAAAAGGTAACTGCACATCAAGACTTGTGAACCAAGTGGCACTCCAACGATTGAGATAAAGTGGCACCTCAAGACTTGGAGCACTGTAATCGGTGTAATCGACGATCACCCCCGTAAACCCATCAAATGCTTTGCCAATAAAACCAATAGGAGCGAATAATTGAAACTGATAGGATTCGTAATCATCTAAGTTCACCGTTGCTCTAGAAACTTGAGCTGTAGCGTTATCTTGGGTTACTAATAAAAATAGCTCATCCTTAGCCGTTTGCCTACTTAGGGTGAAAAAGGGTTGCCCCTCGTAGGTAAGACTCAATGAAAGATTATGAGTGAAAGAGGGTCGCAAGGTCGGATTCCCCCGCTCTGAAGTATAGGGGTCGTAATAGCTTACAAAAGAGTTCAAGGATGAGTAATCAGGGCGATTGATTCGATAACTATACGAAGCGACTGCGGCAAGTTCCTCGGTAATCTTTCGGGTCAAACTAGCGCTAGGAAACAGACGCTCAATATCTCTGACCAAAGTTTGATTCGCGGTTTTTGAGGTGCCTGCTGTTCGGCTGTCCTCATATCTAAGTCCCGCCGACAACTTATAATCATCCAAAGAGGCACTCCATTTTAAATAAATAGCGGCTATAGTTTCGTCAATTAAAAAACGATTGCTCTGCGCATCGACAAAGAGTGGATTGTTCTGATCACCCAGAGCGTATGATTTTAAATCGCTATCTGTAGCTACATCCGCATATTTTAGACCCATCTGCCAGGTTGATTTTTCAGAAGGATTATAGGTATAATCAAGGCGAAAAGTATTCACTCGAAAGGCCCCGTCTTGATCAAATCTTTGTGGTTCAAAAGGAACCTCGTTCATTGCGGTCTGCACCAAGCTACTCTCGCTCACATCTGAGAATCGAACGAAATTATAATCGGCTACTAGTTTATTCTTGTCATCCTTAAACTCGTAGTAAGGATTGATGTTTGCCGTGTTTCTCTGACGATCAATCTGGTTATCAGTCAATAAATCTGCACTAGAACCTGCGCTTTGTATTCCCGTTATACTAGCAGCGATTCGATCTGAATCGGTCTCTAAGAAGCTTGCGTTGATCCCAGCTGAATGTTTTTCTGCCAAATAATAATCCACATTTAAATTCGACTGGTACGTTCTCGGATCGTAAGGGGATACAGAAGACTGATTATAAGAAACTCCATCTAAAGCTCTTAAAATCGTTAGATCTTCTCTCCAAGCCGATTTTCTCGCACCTACATAGACCCTCCAATTGAGTCGATTGACATAACTCGCAATCGAGGCCGAAGTTCCGTACTCTGATTCATTGTCGTAGCCTATTTGTGACCTTAGACTACCTGTTGTCCCGAGCTTAGCATTCCTTTTAAGCACCACATTGATCAGTGGCCCACTACCCTCAGCATCATACTCAGCTCCCGGTTGTTGAATGAGTTCGATTCGAGCGATATTGCCTGCAGGGAAATCTCTAAGAAGTGCCTCGGTGTCGATATAATCGGTTTGCTTCCCGTTAATTAGAATGGTTAAATTTCGACGCCCCGCATAACTCAGTTGACCATTGATCACAATCACCCCAGGGACATTTTTCATCACATCTTGAAGATTTGAACTCACTAGTTCTGAATTCTCCAAATCTAAAATCAACTTCTCTGCTGACTGACGAAGGGTGGGCCTATTACCCTTAACAACCACCTCATCGAGGGCAGTTGCCGATTCGCTCAGAACAATGCTCTGAGGAACCACATTTTGGTCAACCCAAATACCCGATTCATAGGAAGTAAAGCCTAACAAAGACACTTTAAGACTGTAGTCCCCTTCTGGCACATCAGTAATTATAAAAACACCCTCCTCTGTAGTTATGGCACCAAAAATCTGATTTGAATCTTCTGATTCTTGTAAAATCACACTAGCAAAAGCTAAAGGCACACCAAATTCATCCTGCACCGTTCCTTTAATTTCAAATTGGGCGGTAATCAATCCCGAAAAAAGTAACGTAGCTGCTATTAAGAGTTTTTTCATGGCTGGTTGGCTGGCAAAAAACAAGTCTAATTGATACTTATGACGATTTAATTCTATTTTTATAACATGTACCCAACAAAAACTTCGCTTCTCATTGCAATTCTTGTAATGGGTGTCACCTCAATAGTACTAGAAGCTATTGCCCCTCTTTGGGGGTATGGTATTGCGAAGGGGTTAACGACCGTTCTGGTTTTGCTTTTAGCATCAAGTAACAAGCAAATTTCTAGACTGGGAGCCAGAGTACTCACTGCTTTATTCTTTTGTCTCTTAGGCGATATTGCTCTGATTTGGGAAGGTGCTTTTTTACTTGGGCTTGGGTTCTTCTTAATCGCTCATCTACTATTTATCAGAGCTTTTAGAGCTCGATTCAAAATGAAGTTTCATTGGATCGCCATTGCAATTGCTACTATTCTGGCCATCACCACTCTGTATTTCATTTGGCCTAAGGTTTCAGGAATTTTACAAATTGCGATCCTCAGTTATGTCTTGGTGATCGGAATAATGAGTAGCTTATCGATGAGTATTGCTTTAAATCGACGATCTAAAATTAGACTTCAATTAGGCCTAGGAGGCCTACTTTTTATGATATCAGATGCACTTCTCGGGATTAATGCCTTTGTGAGCCCAATCCCCTTTGCCTCGATTCTTATCCTTACCACTTATTGGGGTGCCATCACTTCTCTCGCAATTGCAGCTCGTGAGTTTTAGTCTCTCACCCAAATAGCGATATCTCCAGGATTCAAATTAATACTATAACCTTGACCTCCATAAAGTCGTTGAGGCAGTCTGGCATGTTTCATTCCTCTCAATGAAATGCCTTGTTTGGTACCTACTAGTTGCCATAGACCTTCCTTCAACATAGGTGTATCAAAATACCCTTGAACCTTAGAGGGATTTAAGAGCACCAATACTCGATCATCAACTACGTAACCTAATTGACCTTCGTTCTCTGGAAGAATAAATTCATAGTAATCCTCACTGGCCGAATCAACTCGAAATACTTCACCATAGCTTGAGTTTCTCAGTTCATTGAGACCCTTCCAGAACTTTTGCATCATTGCATAATCATTCCTGTTCGTTGCGGTCGGACGTTTCCCTACCTGTTCCCAAACGAATTGATTGGCGGTGCGATGATTATAGGTGTCCCGGTATCCGTGCATATATACTTTGAATCCTGCATTGGTAGTTTTTACTACTTCCCGCAAAGGGGCGTGAGCTTTACTTCGCATGATTTCAGAACCTCCATGAGTAACGATGGGCCCCAGAGAAGTATACAGCAGGGTGGCCGCAATACGATACGCATCCTGGTCGACGGCAAATCGGCCGTCAAAATCAGCTTCTGCAAACTGATCGGCTAAAGCGAAATTATCGTGTATATCAAGATAATTGATTCCGCTTATCGGTGTTTTATCAGTATCAAATCGATTCGCTAGCCCCTTCATTACATTTTCGCGTTCATCGAACTTACCCCCTGGCCATCCGCGGTCTTGATACTTATCGACGAGTGTAAATACCGGTCCTTTAAATGCGTTTCGCGAATCATCTTGAAAGAAGGTAATTGGTGAGTCTTCTTTATACCAATCCCAATCGGGGTTGTTTTCGAACTCAGGATCATTGGAACCTATCCATGCCTCACCATACACAATCTTATCTTCGCCTATCGCCTCCTTCAGAGCAATCAATGTCTGTTGATCAATCTGTCCTGCCAAATCGATTCGAAACCCATCGATTCCGAACTCTTCGATATAATTTTTACACTGATCAATCAACCAGCGCTGTACCATGGGACGATTCTCTGTCTTCACCTCATTACCATAAGCACCGATGTGCTCTAGGTCTTTCGTTCGATAGTAATACTGCTTATCAATACCGTTGAAATTGAAGTATTGCTCCCCTCCATCCATATTCTCTCCGGTATGATTGGGCACGATATCAATAATCACCGCAATCCCCTTATCATGAAAAGCCTGAACAAGATCTCTAAACTCATCTCGCTCCGCACCGGGTTCTGAACCTTTCGTTCGATACTTCGATTCGACAGCCATGGCAAAAGTGGTTCGATACCCCCACTGATAATTCTCTAAAGCCACACCCTGATCAATCATATACGGATCGTCTTTGAAAGAAGCCTTCCAATCTTCATCGGGAAAGTGCAAATACTCTTGGACAGGCATTAAGTGTACCACATTGATCCCCAAATCAACCAAATAATCGAAACCAATCTTCTCCCCGATCGAATTGCGCAATCCACCTGCGATTACTCCATTAAAGGTTCCCTTTTTGCTGTCGATGATAGGTAATCGATCACTGAAATCTTGAACATGCATTTCATAAGCGATAACGTCCTTCATTGCAGGAATTCCACCATCAAGAGGAGTAGCAGGGACGGTTTTTGGCCAAATACGCGCTCTACCCCAACTGGTATCAACTACCCTAGCATAGGGATCTCTTACGTGAGTCTTCGTGGTCTCATAAAAGAAATTACCCTTATCACCGGGCCCGTGTACCGTGAAATCATAGTACATCCCAGACAGGTCTTTATTAAAAAAAGCTTCCCAAACCCCTTGATCATCAACCTTCATCTTAACGGTTTGACTCGCATTAGAGGCAGTCGAACTTTCGTATAAATAGAGATAAACCGAAGTCGCTCGAGGAGCAAACAATCGCACCTCTGTTTTTCCATTAACAATCTCTGCGCCTAAGGTTTTATCGCTATATAAATTTCGAAACCATCCATCAAATGAGACTTGAGTTTTAATTCCATTATTCAAATCCTCTAGATAATGAACCCTTCTTATATCTATAGGCTCTGAAGGAACAAGGAGTGCCTTAGAAGCCGTGTTCGGCAAGACTTTCTCAACTCCGATTTCTCGACCATCGATTCGCGTTAGCCTGTAATCATTAGAATCAAAACTAGGTTTGAAATTGGTTAGTAATGCAACCGCTTTATCATCGAGTATTTCGGCTTTAAACGAGGGCACAAATGCGTCGTGTTTATACACCAGATTACCTCCCTTTTCATTCGTTGGGCCATGTGCTACCTCTTGCCACTGAGCATTATCGATTAAAAATTTGAATTCAGATTTAGGAGGAATCTTTACATCCTCTTCATTTTCAATGGTCAAACTCCAAATCGAACCCGATTTAGTTAATTCCCAATTCTCACTAAATGCAGTATCCCAACCACGAAACGAACCGGTAACATATACACGATCAGGTGCCGTGTCATAGATATTCGCATCATACAAAAAGGTCAATCGATCACTAAATAGAGCATATCCTTGCTTCAATTGTTCTCCAGTAAAGGACTGTGCATTTACTGCAAAAAAGAAACAGGCAAAGAAAATATAGGTCAGGAAATTTCTCATATCTCAAAGATAGTTTTGAGGGATCAAAAAAGTCATTTATCGGGAATAGATTTTACAACTACAAGAAAATCAAGCACCTATACATCAATATGTTAAAATTTTTTGTTAATTAGTGATCCTCATTTTCTAAAAATGGCCACTTTATCTAAACAAAAAATACGGGTTGCACGACTGCTAGAACATCAAACACTAGCGGTACACTCTCTCTATTACGAAGGGAGGCGTTATACCAAAGTGGAATTAGAAAATATCCTAGAAGCCTATTATCGACGTCAGAATCGTCAAGTAAAGTAAGCTTAATTCATCGAGTAGTTCTTTCGCCTATATTTGCCACATTATGGAAAGTATAAGTTACGGAGCGATTGCGGCGGTACTAACAACCACCGCTTTTTTACCTCAAGCCTTTAAAGTGATTCGCACAGGGGAAGCAAAGAGCTTGAGTCTTTCTATGTTTTTGATGATGTTCGTGGGGACCCTACTTTGGGCGCTTCATGGATTCGATTTAGAAGATAAACCCATGATTTATGCCAATCTCACCACATCCGGGTTGAATGCGGTGATATTGGTCATAAAAATCCGATCAATAATTCGCGAAAAACAAGTGAATTCTTAGTGAGCTAATCTGCTTTTTAGCAAACGAGTCACGATGAGCAGCAATAACGAAGTTGGATTATTCGAAAGTTTTGCTCGTGTGTTTCTCGCCATAATTCGAGAGCGATTTTCGTTTAATGAAATAGTCATTTTTGATTGATTGATGTGATTTTCGGGGCGCAAAAGTACGACCGTTTTCTAATTAAAAAAAGGGCGATTTAAAAATAAACCGCCCCTCGTCAACTAAAAACAAATAATCCCTACGTGGGGTGTAATTATTTAGGAAGTAAACCAGGATTCCAATAATAGTCTTCAGAGGTAATTAATCCTTCCTTATTTACTGTAATCTGAGAGTGGTGATACCCCGTAGAGGTATTCCCCGATTTTTTGTTTCTTACGGTCATCTCCCACCATGAAATTATAGTGACATCATTTGCACCTTCGTACTCTAATAAATCGGGGTAGCCGATTTCATTGACATCAACGACCTCATATTCTGCATAGAAGTCTTTAAGCATCTCCATCTCCTCATCGGGATTTCGAGTGTCTTTCAAGTCTGTAATACTCATTACATCTCTGATGACAGCATTATCAGCATACAAGCCCCTCATTGATTCCAAATCACCTAAAGCGATATATGCGTATAACAATCGTGATTTGGCAATCATTGGATGATCCTTATAAATTGTGCCGTTAGTTCTTGTAGACCAAGCGTCATATGCTTTTTGCCATTTCAATTGACTATCTGAGACACCAAGCCCTGCAATTTTTGATGCATCCGCATTCATAAAGAAAATAGAGTTTCTTGGGATATTTAACTCAATTCCCGTATTCTTATCATAACCGCGCATGGCTTGATAGGTGTATACATGGATTTGCTTATCCTTTCCTTTTCCAAACTCCATAGCATCGGAGTAAGCCGAACCACGATTCGCGATATCAAAACCTATTACATTAGTGCTTAGGTAACGCGAACGATTAATCATATTTTGTAATTTTTTCGGTTGTGGACGCATTTCGTTCATTTGCCACCACCTAAAATCCTCTGTAGTAAGATTCTGCATGGCAAGTGTATCTCCTTTGACAAATGCATCAGTGAATTGATCAACAATTTCTATCGCAGGATGTTGGTCATAAATTTTTCCATTAACGTTCTTAGTTTGCCCGAGAACAAGGGCTGAGCAAAGCATAAAAATAGATGCGAAAATTTGTTTCATAATTAAAGATTTGATTAGGGTTTAACTATTAATTGGATGATGCGCCAGTTAGCCACTGCCATGTAGCTACTTGATAAAAACCGTCAGGATTGATCTCGGCCATATTAGATTGATCTACAGGCCAATTGATGCCATCTCCTAAACGATAATTAAATAAATCTTCAAGAGAAGAAAACATGTCCCAGGACATCACTGCAGCCCAATCGGCTCCGGTTGGGTGTATTTTTTGACCGGTACCCCAAGAAATCATGTTCATCTTCGATCCATTTTCTTGGAAAAAAGGCTTCCATAACTCTTTGTTTTCTTGAAGAAATGCGGCGCTATTGGCTGGTCTAGCAAAATTGAATTGGATAATAGAGTTCACATAATCATCAGCGCTAGAAACCATCCAAAGGCCCGAATTAATTCGATACATTACACGAACATCCTTTTTCCAAGTAAACTTAGTCTGTAGTTCTTGAAGCTCCTTGAACTCTTTCTTCGACAATACTTTTTCAGCATTATTCCAAAATGCATTTTTTGGGCTTAAGGTTGCAGCAACAGATGAATTTCCTTGAACGAACATATAATTATATTCTTCTTCATCATTCATACCATCTAATCTAACGGCTCTGAGAAAATTCCAGGCGGCAATATCCCCGTCATTGACAGCAGATTGAGCGACTTTTTGAAAATACTTAGTCTGAACAGTTTCAAAGGCTTCTGTATCGCCCTCAATGAGTACGGCATGCATAGTGACGATAGCCCCTTCTTGTGCCCAGATAGCAACTGTAAATAATAGTAACAGGTAGGTTGTAATTCTTTTCATAATCGGGTTTGTTTTTATGGTTATGTTGAACAATTTACATAGTATATTTTAAATTGCAATATAATAGTTTAATTATTTTGCATTATATTTATTACTTAAGTTAATTTTTAGAAATAATTCTAACAAAAACCAATAATCAATGAGGAATTTAATTTTATGTGCACTTTCTATGTTTGCTATTTCCTGTGCAGATAGCACCAACACAAATCCTGATTTCGAGAAAAATCTAGCAACAGCTAAAAAATTTATTGAGTTACACGCTGTCGAAGACTGGCAATCACAAGCTACCATGATTCATGATGAGTTAGACTGGCAACCACCTGTTTATGGAGCTAGCACATACGGTAAAACAGAACATATTGAAGCCATGAAGATGTACCAAGACTTATTTGACAACATTCAATATGAAGCTCAAAGCTGGCTACCAGGTGTAAACGAGGAGACGCTATTACCCGATGGTAGTGTTAGAACTTACGGGACTTGGACCGGAATACATACTGAAACTGGGATCCCATTCCAGCTAACATCTTACCATGCGATGGAATTTAAGGATGGCAAAATCGTCAGAGGTGGCGACTACTTTGACTTCAATGGTCTCATGAATTCATTTAACCAATAACCCTAAATAATGATGAAAACTATTAAAAACACTTTATTCTACACACTATTTCTTGCTGGTGGCCTTATAGTCAATGCACAAGAAATGTATGTTTCTCTTTGGTATGGACAAATACAAAACAAAGATGTTTCTGAGCATATTGAGTTAGAAAGAGAATACTATTCCAATTTTTGGCAACACCAGATCGATGAAGGAAATATCTTGGGTTGGGACATGTGGCAAATTCTTAATTCTGATGTGAATGAAATGACAACAACTTTTGTTTATGCCACCCTACATAGCGAGCCTACATTCACAACCACTTCATTAAGTTCAATGAAAGGTAAATCTTCAACTGATCGTAAGGCAGCGGAGAAGAGAGCTATGGGGCATTACATTAAAAACAAAGCCGTCACTACTAGTGTAAAAGGTGGATACGGACCTCAACTAGAACCGGGCGGTGTTCCTACAGATATTGCCGTATTAAATTATATGGCTGTAGATCCTTATAAAGCAGATGAATACGAAAAAGCCGAGTTAGAAGTATTTATGCCTAATTTCAAAGAAAACGACCAAGTCAAAACAGGCTGGGGTCTTCATAAGATTCTTAACTATTTAGGTACTGATCACCCTGTCAACTATATCACCGTAGACTTTTACAACAGTCTTAACGACTTGTATGAAGTTCGAAATGCAACCGGAGAACTAGATGATGAGGCTGAAGAATTCTGGAGAAATTTTGAAAAAGTTCGATCGATAAAGAATTCACATATCTTAAGAAAAGTTATGGTACTCAGATAAACCCAATCCAAACTTTGAGTGCAAAAAAAAGGGAGTCAAATTGACTCCCTTTTTTCAGTTACAAACCGAAATTTTCGGCTCGAATTTTTTTATAGCTCTCAATAAAATGGTCAATCACCTCTTCCTGAGTAACGTTATCATTAAATGTCTTCCAATTGGTTGTTCTCTCGGTATATTGAAAATCAACATGTTTGGTAGCCCAATTTTGAAGAGAATAAATTACCGGATATAAATCGATACCCGCATCTGTTAAATAATACTCCTTGACTTTGCGATCTGATTCTTTCTTTCGAAAATCGATAATACCTAAAGAGACTAACTTTTTTAATCTATCATTCAGAATATTAGTAGCAATACCTTCAGAAGCTTTATGCAAGAAATCAGAATAGGTATTGTATCCCTTAAATAAATCTCTCACGATAATAAGCGACCAACGATCACCTAGCAAATCAAGGCCCACAGCACACGCGCACTTGGGCTGCTCACTATGATATTTAATTTTTTGTTTCAAGTTGTTTTTGTTTATAATTTCTGATCTAAAGTTAAACAATAAATGTTTATTGCAAGACAAAATTAACATTAAACAAACCTAAAGCAAATTTACTTTCTCGGTAATACGGCTTCAATGAGAACCCCAAGAAGACCTAAAAAAATTCCTAAGAGAAACCCTTCCATTGGGTTACGACCTTTAAGCTCAGCGATATACTTTCCTAAGAATCCGAAAGCCGCAATAATCGCGAAAAGCATAAAGTAAATAATCCCGAGACTTAACATAGACTAGATTTTGAAGTCAAAGATATCTCTATCCTTCAAATACGGAAGTTTTTTTCGTACCCTCTGAAGTTCATTTTTTGATAAGGTATGTTGTAAGACGCACTCACCCGAATTGACTCCTAAAGAGTCGCCCATTGGGTTGAATGTGCTACTATGACCGGGATATCCTTTTACTTTCTCGTCGTCTCCGATCCGATTTACTCCAATCGCATAACATTGATTCTCTATGGCTCTCGCACACAACAAACTATCCCAGGCATTTACTCTTGGCGCGGGCCAATTCGCTACACAGAGAAATACATCATAAGGGGCATGATATCGAGCCCAAGCGGGAAAACGCAGATCGTAACAGATCGAAAGCGAAAAGGTCCAACCCCTGTAATTTGCGAGCACCGGTTGTTGTCCGGGTTTAAAAACCTTTGCCTCATCACCCAAAGCAAACAAGTGTTTTTTATCATACTGAACAACCTTTTGGTCGGGTGTAACAAAATACATCCGATTATAAAAGACCCCGTTTTGCTCGACCGCTAAGCTCCCAGTTACAGCTGCATTTTTTCTCTGAGCAGTTCCTTTCATCCATTCTAAACTGATTGCGTCTCCAAGGTCGGTTTGATCGGGATCATCGATAAAACCCGTGGCAAACATCTCTGGCAGCACGATTAAATCTGCGGTGATCCCTTCGATCAATTGATCGATTCGATTGAGGTTATCCTGAGGATCCTTCCAAGAAATATCAAATTGCACTAGGGCTACCTGTAATAAATCATCTTTTGAATCGTCTTTCATACAGCTAAAGTTACAGCACTTATCTTTGTTTAAATTCTAATTTCAATGCTGAAGACCCTTTTTTCGCTCGAATTAAAAAGTCTTTTTCGATCTCCAACCTGGAAACAAAACCTCTGGATGCGCATACTCATCGTTTTTGCCATCCTATATTTTGTGTTGATCTTCTTATCACTAGGTGTGGGCGCGTATTATATTATCGAAAAAGCGCAGATCGGAGAACCTTTTGAAGTCATCAACCGATACCTCATCTACTACATCGGGTTCGATATTGTCTTCAGGTATATGATGCAACCCATGCCCGTCACCAACGTGCAACCCCTGTTATATCAAAACATCAAAAAATCGACGGTCGTACACTTTTCAATGCTGAAGATGCTGTACTCGTTTTTTAATTGGAGTCATCTTTTCTTTTTAATTCCACTAAGCATCATTTTAACGGTAGAAGGTCAGCCAGCAGGTCAGGTATGGGCGTGGAGCCTCTCCATCTATTTCTTATTACTGGTAAACAACTACCTCAACGTCTTAGTCAATCAAAAGAACACAGTTTTTGCCATAGTGGCCTCTCTGGTGTTGGGTAGCGCAGCGCTTCAATATTTCGGAATTTTCGATATCACTCCATACACCCAGGTCTTCTTTACTGCACTATTCAATCAGTCTTGGTTAGTGGTTGCCGCCCTAGCCCTATTGCTTCTGATGTATTTTTCGGCCTTCAAACATTTTAGAACTCGAATGTATCTCGATGCAGGTCTGGCGAAGAAAAGTGAGAAAACCATTTCGATCAGTGAAAATTACTTTAGCCGCTTCGGAAAACTAGGTTTGATCTTAAGAAACGATGTTGCGCTGATTCTCAGAAATAAGCGAGCAAGGCAGGCTGTTTTCGCCGGTTTCTTCTTTATTTTCTACGGGTTACTATTCTTTACAGGGGCCGTCGAGGCCTACGAAAGTGACACTTGGAAACTTTTCGCAGGAATCTTCGTCACGGGTGGTTTTCTCTTTAGTTTCGGACAGTATGTGCCTAGTTGGGATAGCCAGTACTATCCGTTACTAATGACCCAAAACATCACCTATTTAGATTATCTAAAATCGAAGTATACCCTCATTCAGGTCTTCACCGTTGCGACAACCATCTTATCGAGTTGGTATTTAATCTTCGGTCTAGAGATCTTCAGCTACGTACTTTTAGGCGCGATCTACAACCTGACCATTAATTCAGTGATTGTATTGTGGGGCGGAGCCTATGTTCGCACCAAAATTGATCTCACTTCAAATAAGAAGGCTTTCGGTGACAAGAATTCTTTCAACTACAAAACACTGTTGTTGACGCTTCCGAAAATTGCGCTTCCGTTAGCTATTTATGGCACATTCAATTACACCCTCGGGCCCATCGCTGCAAAAATTAGCATCGTCGTTGTGTCTATTGCCGGATACTTCTTAAAGCCCTACCTATTCAAAACCATTATCTCAATCTACCAAAAAGAAAAATACGAAACCCTTAAAGCTTACCGCTCATGATCACCGTATCCAACCTCAGCAAAACGTACAAGGACACTACCGTTCTCTCTATAGAATCTCTTGAATTATCTAAAGGAGAAATCATCGGATTGGTCGGAAACAACGGCGCCGGTAAAACCACCTTCTTCAGCCTACTACTCGACCTAATCAAACCCTCGACCGGGTACATAGAAAACAACCAAATCAGAGTAGACCAGTCAGAGGCCTGGAAGTCAACCACCGCTGCCTTCATCGACGAAAGCTTTCTGATCGGATACCTCACCCCCGAAGAATACTTCAGCTTCATCGCCGGGCTTCGAAATATCAATAAAGCCGATCTCGACACCTTCCTAAACCGCTTCAGCACCTTCTTCAATGAAGAAATTCTCGGAAGAAATAAATACATCAGAGACCTCTCTAAAGGAAACCAAAAAAAGGTCGGCATCGCAGCCGCCTTCATCGGCACCCCAGAGCTAGTCATTCTCGACGAACCCTTCGCCAATCTAGATCCTCGAGCGCAAATGCAGCTTCAGAAACTACTTCGTGAAATCAATCAAGATTTAGGGTGTAGTATTTTCGTGTCATCGCACGATCTTCTTCACGTGAGTGAACTATGCCAGCGCATACTTATTCTAAACAAAGGAGAATTAGTGAAAGACGCCAACCGCGGAGAAATCTCACTAGATGCACTCAGAGCCTTTTTTACCGAAGAGATTGCCGAAGGCGAAACTACTCCATCACCAGCGGACGAATAACCTCAGACCAAATCGCATAACCTTTGCGATTCATGTGAAGTCGATCTTCCACAAACAGATCTCTTCTCACCTGACCCTTTTCGAGCATAGGAGAATAAACGTCTGCAAAAACCAGTCGATCCTCCTTCTTGGCTCGACGCTCAATCGCTTTGTTTAAGGCTTCATATTCTTTTCGAAGCTCCCAACGAAGCGGGCTAGGCTTGGCAGCTATATAAACAATCTCAGTCCCAGGGTTATGCTCCCAAATACGCGTAAAAATGGTATCTAAATGCTCTAAAATAGTTCGAGTATCACGCCCCGCCGCAATATCATTGTCTCCCTCGTAGATAAACACCTGCTTCGGATCATAACGTAGCACCAAATCTTCTAAATAGTGATTCAAACCAAAGGCTGTCGAACCTCCAAATCCTGTATTGATAATCGGAGAACCTTTAGACAATAACCCCGCATCACGCCACAATCGAACGCTCGAACTACCCGTAAAAACGATAATTCCTGTATCCCAAGTCGGCACCGGCCCCTCGGTGATTGCCGCAACTTCTTCAGCAAAGGTTTCTGCCTGCTTCAAAAAAGTTGACTGTGGATCATTTTGTGCAAAAACAACCGAAAAAGAAAAAAATACAACTAACGTGTTAAATATCGAACGAAACATAGGTCTTTGATTTACCGCAATTTACACATTAAAGCGACCCCTTTTTGTTTAACTTTTCAATTCTGAAAGTGAAATATTATTGCACTGAAAGTGTTGTAATTACGATTTTTAAAGGCTTTATTTGAAATAACAACAACTTAAACAAAAACACTTCTAACCATGAAATTGCGCGATACGTTCGCCATAGCTCTTCTATTTTTCATTTCGATAAGCTATGGCCAAGAGGGTTTCTATTACCAAGCTGTAATCAGAAATATCGACGGGTCTCCAATGCGAAACACCCCCATTCAACTAAAACTTAGTCTCCTTAATTCAGATACCGTCTTATTTGAAGAATCTCATGAATTAGAAACCAACGCAAACGGGCTTATTCACACAACTCTCAGCAGTGGCGAAGTGGTATCCGGTGATTGGAATTCTATTGACTGGTCACAAACGATATCATTGAAAGAAGAAATCTCTAAGGACGGATCAATCATCACCCAAACCATCAAAAGCATCTTAAAAGCCCCAAGAGCCTATATTGCCGACAAAGCCCTAGCTCTTGTCCCCGCAAGTATTCATGCCGGCCATATCGTTGATCAAGCCCTCTCTAACGATCACATTGCCGAGAATGCTCAGATCGCCTTCAACAAACTAGCCATTAGCAGAGAAAACATCGAAGAACTCGGTGTATCATCAGGTGTTCAGTATACGGCCGGTACTAATGTGACTATAACTGAGGAAGGGGTTATTAACTCGGTGGATACTGACACAAGGTATTCGGCGGGAGTGAATGTGAATATCGATGAAGATAACGTGATTAGTGCCGTTGATACGAATACGACCTATAGCGCTGGGACAAATATCAGTATTGATGAAGACTATGTGATTAGTGCGACCGACATGGATACCACTTACAGCGCGGGCACTAACATCAACATAGACGAGGACAATATTATTAGCGCAACCGACACGGACACCAACACCACTTATGCGCTAAGTTTTTCAGGCAGCACTCTTACGTTAACTGATTCTGATGGGGTAGCAACCGATATTGATCTGGCTAGTCTCGACACTGATACTGACACCACCTACACGGCTGGTACTAATGTTAGTATTAGTGAATCGGGCGAGATCAGTTCTGTCGACACTAATACCGAGTATACTGCAGGTACCAATATATCTATTGATGCCAACAATGTAATTAATGCAGTGGATACCAATACTACCTATTCGGCGGGGGCCAATGTTACTATCGACTCTGACAATGTAATTAGTGTCGTCGATAGTGATACGACCTATAGCGCTGGAACCAACATCAGTATTGATGGAGACCATGTAATTAGCGCGACTGATACCGACACCACTTACAGTGCAGGTACCAATATCAACATAGACGCAAACAATATTATTAGTGCGACCGACACGGATACCAATACAACCTACGCGCTAAGTTTCGCAGGAAGCACCCTTACCTTAACTGATTCGGACGGAGTAGCCACCGATATTGACCTAGCTAGCCTAGATACCGATACTGACACCACCTATTCGGCGGGGACCAACGTGAGTATTGACGCCAATAACGTGATTAGCGCGGTTGATACCGACACTACCTACAGTGCTGGTACGAACATCAGTATTGATGGAGACCATGTAATCAGCGCGGTTGATACTGATACTACCTACAGTGCAGGTACGAACATCAGTATTGATGGAGACAATGTAATCAGCGCGACTGACACGGATACCAACACGACTTATACGTTAAGCTTTACAGGAAGCACCCTTACGTTAACTGATTCTGATGGGATAGCCACGGATATTGATCTAGCTAGTCTAGATACCGATACCGACACCATCTACACGGCGGGGGCTAACATCAGTATTAGCGGTTCAGGCGAGATAAGCTCTGTGGACACCAATACAGAGTACACGGCAGGCACCAATGTGAGTATCGACGCGAATAACGTGATTAGTGCAACTGATACCGACACTACCTATTCGGCTGGCACCGGAATCGAAATAACCGCCCAGACCATATCCATCGACAACTCTGTGGTAACCAACAATTACCAGGGATCGATCACCGCTAACAGTTTCATCGGAGACGGATCTTCACTCACCAACCTCACCATTCCTGACGATGCAATCACAACGTCAAAGATTGCAGACTCAAGCATCACCTCAGACAAAATTGATAGTAGTGTAGACTACACCTCCAGCTACTCGGTTGCTAACTCAACGATGACTGGAGCAAATAGCGGATATGTTCTTTCAATAACCAACTCAAGTACCACAGGAAACAGCTCTTCAAACCCATTATATATTATGGGGAAAGGCTCAATCACGAATTGGGGACCTGTCGAAATCGACATACCATCGGCCTATACCCTAACTGCAAATAGCCTGGTTTACATTACTAGAACTTCGATAGATTATCAATACGATGCGTCAGCAGTTTTAATTGGTGAACTGGATATTATCAATAATAAATTGATTGTTAAGCCAAGTGCTAGTACAGGAACGGTCGCCACCACCTTTAACTTCATGATTGTCAATTTTGATTACTAACATGAGAAGGTTCTTTCTAGCCTTAACGCTCTTCGTTTTTAAAGGGGTGTTCGCCCAAAGTATCATCTCTCCCTATTTAAATTTTCAGAGTCAAGATGCCGTCTTGTTTTATTCGAATCTTAGCATG
>JAAZVY010000065.1 GCA_018623195.1 Flavobacteriaceae bacterium
ATTTAGAACGCCTTAAAGCATCTTTAAAAGTAGCAAGTTAAAATCAAATTAATTGTATCTTCGAAGTTATGAGTTTATTAACGATCGCTGGACTATCAGAGTACTTAGAAACCCCTCAAAACATAGTCATCATACCTCATCAAAATCCTGATGGTGATGCCCTTGGGTCGTGTTTAGGCTGGGCTCATCTAATGAGAAAATTTGGCCATACCACGACGATATGTTCGCCCAATGCAT
Organism: Flavobacteriaceae bacterium; assembly: GCA_018623195.1. Classification (GTDB taxonomy): domain Bacteria; phylum Bacteroidota; class Bacteroidia; order Flavobacteriales; family Flavobacteriaceae; genus UBA3478. The sequence goes on from JAAZVY010000065.1 coordinate 238, forward strand.
TTCCTGATTTTCTCAGCTGGATGCCCGGTGCAAACGAAATTTTGTTTGCCGATCAGAATTTAGAGGAATGCAAAAAGGCCTTAGATTCAGCGAGTCTTATTTGCACCCTCGATTTTAATCATTTATCGCGATGTGGGGTTTTAGGAGAATTCATTGAAAATAGTTCTACCCCCATTTTAATGGTTGATCATCATATCTCTCCATCGGACTACGCTAAATATACGTTCAGCGACACCTCCATGAGCTCTACTTGTGAAATGATTTATCATTTAGCAAAACATTTAAACAGTACCGATCAAATCGATTCAGCAATTGCGAATTGCTTATACACAGGGATTGTCACGGATACCGGGAATTTCAAATATCCGAGCGCAAGCGCAACTACCCTGTTAATTGCTGCAGACCTTCTCGAAAAAGGAGCGGATAAAACTAAAATTAATGCCCTACTCTTTGAGCAAAGTGAACTGAGTCGTTTTAAACTGATGGGAAGGTGTCTCGACTCCCTAACTTACCTAGAAGATTACCACAGCGTCTATATGATCATTACCGAAAAAGACAAAAAATCTTGTGGATTTAAAAGAGGAGATACTGAAGGATTTGTGAACTTTGGATTAAGTCTTAAAGGCTGCTGTTTTTCAGTTATTTTCATCGAGAACGCAGAAGATAACTCGATAAAAATGTCATTCAGATCGACAGGAGATTTCGATGTGAATGAATTTGCCCGCGCACATTTTAACGGAGGCGGACACAAAAACGCCGCAGGAGGAAAATCTTTTTCAAGTCTTAAAGAAACCATTGATTTGTTTACCTCACTATTACCCAATTATATTGAATCATTAACTTCTAATGCCCTACCTAATGAAATTTAACCTGTCCCTACTATTTGCAGCAGCATTAACTACTTTAATCTCTTGCAATAATCCAAACGGAGATCTCGAAAATGGTCTGTATGCCAAAATGACTACCTCAAAAGGAGAGTTATTGTTAAAACTTCACAGTGAAGAAACTCCGATTACAGTGGCAAGTTTTGTAAGTCTTGCTGAAGGAAATAGCAAACGCGTAAGCGATAATTATGCGAATCAACCCTATTACAATGGAACACAGTTTCACAGAGTAATTAATGATTTTATGATTCAAGGAGGTGATCCTACTGCTACTGGGCAAGGAGGTCCTGGATATCGATTTAAGGACGAATTTGTAGATACTTTAAGACATGATTCTAAAGGAGTGCTATCGATGGCGAATTCAGGTCCATTTACCAATGGGAGTCAATTTTTTATCACCCATAAAGAAACCCCTTGGTTAGACGGTAAGCACACGGTTTTTGGAAAATTAGTTTCAGGAGAGGCAACTTTAGATTCGATCGCTACCACACCAACTGACCCGACCGATCGACCGTTAGAACCAGTAACTCTAGAAACGGTAGAAATTCTACGGGTAGGAAGCCAAGCGAAAAAATTCAATGCAGTTCAAACTTTAGAAGACTACTTCGATGCAATCGAAGAAGAATCTAAGCGCAATGCGGAAGCCAAAAAAGAACGTCAAAACGAATTCGAAAAACGTTTTGAAAATGCAGAATTAAGTGAACAAGGCGTTGAATATGTAGTTGAACGTCAGGGTACGGGAAAAACCCTAGCGGTTGGTACAGAAATCTCAGTTAACTACGCAGGATGGCTCGTCGACGGAACCTTGTTTGACACCAATATTCAATCGATCGCTGAAGGAGATGAAAACTACGATCAAATTAATGCGATGCATCGAGGTCAATTCATCCCAATGAAAACCACGATAGACCCTGATGCAGCTATGATTGCCGGTTTTAAAGAGGCATTAATGACTATGAAAGTTGGTGAACTTCGTTGGGTTCGTATTCCTTCTGTACTCGGATTCGGCAGCAATGGAGCGGGTAATGTAATTCCTCCAGGGGCAGACCTCGTTTTTTCTATCGAGCTCTTAGCTGAACTACCTAAACGTTAATCTTTTGAAGGAGAACCGTTCAATTCCTATTTTTAAGTGTAAAACAAAACTGAAGATGAAAAAACTACTAACCTTAGCCCTATCTATAGCTTTTGCCATGGGATATGCACAAGATTATTTTCCTGCGCATTCAGAGGTAAAAACTACCGAACAGGTGTACAGAGCATTTACTGGTGCCACTATTCATGTAGATCCGACAACCGTTATTGAAAATGGAACACTTCTCATTTATAACGATGAAGTGGTATCTGTCGGAAGAAAAGTACAAATTCCAAGCAACGCTATCGTAACCGATTTGTCTGGATCGCACATATACCCCTCTTTTATTGAGGTGTTTAGCGAACTTGGGGTAGAAAAACCGAAACGCCAATCCAGTGCTGGGAGATCTGCACAATACGAACCCACAAGAGAAGGTTTCTATTGGAATGATCATATCCGTTCAGAAACCAATGCGATCGACTTTTTTACCTATAATGCTAATAAGTCAGACCAGCTACGAAAAGCCGGGTTTGGTGTGGTTAATGCCCATAGAGCAGATGGTATTGCAAGAGGAACTAGCTTATTAGTGGCTTTAGACGACAAGGGTGATGCCTCTAGTAGAATTTTAGATGATCGTTCAGGATCTTATTTTTCGTTCTCAAAAAGTATTCAGTCCACACAATCTTATCCAAGCTCACTAATGGGAGCTATGGCGCTTCTCAGACAGCTCAATCACGACTTGAATTGGTATGCTTCAGGTAATGTTGCCACCAAAGACCGTGCACTAGAAGCACTAATCGCACAAAAAAATCTTCCACAATTCTTTGAAGCAGGTGCCAACGGAAATACCGTTCGTGCATTGAAAATAGGTCAACAATTTGGTATCAAATACCATGTTTTAGGATCAGGAGATGAATACCAATACGTTAGAGAATTAAAAAACTTCAACGCTACCGTTGTTGTCCCTTTAAATTTCCCAAAAGCTTACGATGTATCTGACCCTACTTACGCAGATTACGTCTCTCTTAAGGATATGCGTCATTGGTATCAAGCACCTTCGAATGCTAAAATTCTAAGGGATCATGACATTCGTATTGCTTTTACCACACAAGGATTGAAATCAGCAAATCAACTAAAAACACAAGTCGCATTAGCGATGGAAAGAGGTTTAAGCGAGGCTGACGCTCTTGCGGCGCTTACCACAGTGCCTGCAGAAATTCTAGGTAAACAATCAGAAATTGGAGCCTTGAAACAGGGTATGAAAGCCAATTTCACCGTTACCTCTGGTCCTATCTTTGAAAACGAAACTACTCTTTTTGAGCACTGGGTAAATGGTCACAAGCACCTATATGAGGATCGAAATACCCCAGACCTGAGAGGTGAATATACCCTAAACCATAATGGACAAGATATCAAGCTCAATATTACCGGTAGTATAGGAAAACCGAAAGTTGCGGCAACAAGAGCAGACGAAAAACTTAAAGTAAAATCAAATTATGCCAACTACTGGTTAAGTGTGAGTCTTTCAGACAGTCTTGGACAACTTTACAGAGCTACCCTTACAAAAGAAGGTGACCTTTTAAGTGGTCGATTCGTTGACGAAAACGGTGATTCGTATCCTGTATCTATGGTCGCATCAATGGCTACCCCCGAGTCTAGAAATAAAGATTCTAAAGAGCTCATGAACTACGATCTTAAGGAACGATATCCCAATGTTGGTTATGGATATACCGAACAACCGAAGGCTGAAGAAATCTTATTTAAGAACGCAACTGTATGGACAGGAACTGAGATTCTTGAAAATACAGATGTTCATATCAAAGCAGGGAAAATTCAAAGAGTTGGTAAGGATTTAAAAGCTAGATCTGCTCGAGTGATTGACGCCACTGGTAAGCACTTAACCGCAGGCATCATCGACGAGCATACTCACATCGCCGCCCTAGCAATTAACGAAGGTGGACATAACTCTTCTGCAGAGGTACGTATGTCCGATGTAGTAGACCCAACAGACCTAGACATTTACCGAAATCTAGCTGGAGGGGTTACTTCTGCCCAGCTTCTTCACGGTTCAGCCAATCCGATTGGAGGTCAATCAGCAATCTTAAGATTAAAGTGGGGAGCTACAGCAGACGAAATGCTTTTCAAGGAAGCCCCTGGCTTCATCAAGTTTGCACTAGGTGAGAATGTGAAACAATCGAATTGGGGGTCAAATTCAAGATTCCCTCAAACACGTATGGGAGTTGAACAGGTATTTACTGACTATTTCACAAGAGGTAGAGAATACCTTGCGAAGAAAAAGAGCAAACAACCCTATAGAATAGACGAAGAACTCGAAACCATTGGAGAAATCTTAGAATCTAAAAGATTCATATCCAGTCATTCGTATGTACAAAGTGAAATTAACATGCTCATGAAGGTAGCTGAGAAATTCGATTTCAGGATCAACACCTTTACCCACATTTTAGAGGGTTATAAAGTAGCCGACAAAATGGCCGAACACGGTGTAGGTGGATCTACCTTCAGTGATTGGTGGGCGTACAAATACGAGGTAAAAGACGCTATTCCTTACAACGCGGCTATAATGGCCTCTCAGGGAGTTACTGTGGCTGTAAACTCGGATGACGCTGAAATGTCGCGTAGACTAAATCAAGAGGCTGCTAAAACAGTCAAGTACGGAGGAGTTTCTGAACTTGAAGCCTGGAAAATGGTTACACTAAACCCCGCCAAACTACTTCATATTGATCACAAGGTCGGAAGTATCGAGGTAGGTAAAGATGCAGATGTTGTTTTATGGAGCGGACATCCTCTTTCGGTCTACAGTAAAGCCGAAAAAACTATTATTGAAGGCGCTACTTATTTCGACATTGAAAAGGACAAAGAAATTCAAGCATCCATTCAACAAGAACGCTTAGAGCTTACCAAATTGATGCTTAAGGTAAAGGCCTCTGGTGCAGAAGTAGTTACCCCAATTCAAAACAAAAAAGAACGTTTCACTTGTGATACGCTTTAATTTTATAAAGAACACGATTATGAGATCAATACTTATACTTTGTCTGAGTTTAGCCTTATCGGTTAGCGCACAACAAACACCGGCAGATATTCAAAAAGAAGCAATTGCTATCGAAGGTGCTACTATACACACTGGAACCGGTGAGGTTATCGAAAATGGCTTACTTATTTTCGAAAATGGTGTGATTAATTATTCTGGTAAGGCAGATGCAAAAATTGCACGCCCTGAAAGAGTAATTAAAGCCAGTGGAAAACATGTCTATCCTGGTTTTATCGCACCTACAAAAAGTTTAGGACTTGTTGAAATTGATGCCGTACGTGCAACAGATGATGAAGACGAGATTGGAGAATACATCCCACACATTCGTTCAATCATTGCCTATAATGCCGAATCTCAAGTAGTTGAATCGCTTCGACAAAATGGAATTCTCTTAGGTCAAATAACTCCGCAAGGAGGAACAATCTCTGGAAGTTCCTCAGTAGTACAATTTGATGCCTGGAATTGGGAAGACGCTGCGGTAAAAACAGATGACGGAATTCATCTGAGATGGCCCTCAACCTTAAGAAGAGGACGCTGGTGGGTCGGAGAGCCGAGAGGGTATCAGCCTAATAAAAACTACCTAAAGCAGTGGAGTGGTATCATTGAGTATTTAGAGCAGGCAAAAGCTTACAATGCAGCACCTCCAAAAACCATACACCTTCCTTATGCTGCAACCAAAGGGTTATTTGATGGATCGCAACGACTTTATGTTGCTGCGGATGGTGAACGCGAAATTTTCGATGCAGTCACAGAGTTAGAAAAAATCGGCGTGAAAAACATTGTCATTGTTGGTGGTTATTTCGCAGAAAAACAATTAGATCTTCTAAAGTCTAAATCTATTCCGGTACTCGTTCACAACCCTCACGAACTACCAAATCTTGACGATGACGCTTACGATTTTGTCTTTGGACTAGCGGCAAGACTACATAAGGCTGGGTTACTGGTAGGAATTCAAAATGCGTCGAAGGCTAATTTCCAAGTTCGCAATCTTCCCTTCTACGCTGGCCACAGTGTCGGATACGGAATTAGCAAAGAGGAAGCACTTGCCTTAATTTCATCAAATACTGCGAAAATTCTCGGCATCGATGATACCTACGGCTCCCTTGAAAGCGGGAAAAGTGCAACACTATTTATTTCTGAAGGAGACGCCCTAGACATGCGCACCAACCAATTATCTCATGCGTTTATCGATGGTAGAGAAATTTCTTTAGAAACCCATCAAACAGAACTCTGGAAGCGCTATCAAGAAAAATATAGCCGACAAGACTAAATGTATCGAGCCTCAAATGAGGCTCGATTTCTTTTTATACCATGCAAGTACTTAGCAGTTCACGAAATAAGATCATCAAAGACCTCATTGCTCTCTCTGAGAAATCAAAATTTCGCAAGCAAAG
>JAAZVY010000028.1 GCA_018623195.1 Flavobacteriaceae bacterium
GGGTGATTTTAAGCCGCTTTTGGGGTTTTGTCGTGTTCTTTTACGGATGGCTAATTAAAAGTGTCTTAAAACGCTTTATTTGGCTTTTTTGGCAACAAACAGGAGTGCAGAAGGTCTTTTTGAAGCCTTGTTGGTAAGGATGGCGAAAATTCCAAGCAAAACAGCTCTTGGTAGTGCAAATCGACCACCTTTATACTTCTCAGACAGGTAAGCAATATAAAAAAGGTCGAAAATTTGTGATTCATAAGCTTCGATTTCAAACCCCGTAGAAACCAATGTACGCTCCAGGCTTTCCCTGTCGAAATGCCAAACGTGTCTAGGAACATCATAACCAGCCCAAAACTCGGCGTAATATTCTGCATCCCAACTTTCACAATTGGGAACTGCAACAAACAATCTACCCTTGTCTGAAAGAAGGTTATTAATCGCTTTTAAGTCTCCCTTCAAATTAGGAAGGTGTTCTAAAACGTGCCATAGGGTGATTATATCGAATTTTCCGTTGATGTCTGATATAGAGGGGGTAACCTCTAAGCCTTTCATAACACATAATTCACGCGCCCTATTAGAGGGCTCTACACCAGCGATACGTTTGTCTTTAAACAAAGACAAGAAGACTCCGTCACCACAACCAATATCAAGAACTGAGTTAAAGGAGTTGTGATGCTTCTCTACAAACCTTCTTTTACTTCTGGTTCTAAGAGTCTTTGCTGCGGAGTACAGATAGTCTATCAGGCTTTTACGATAACCGCCATGAGACCTATAGTTATTAGCTTCATAATATCTCGATAGGTTTTCCGGGATTGGTCTAGTGGCCAGCACCCCCGTTTTTTCGTCTCTTTCTATTCGAAACGTTTCTTGGGTTAAAAAGTGATCTTTAATGTTCATTGTGTGTGTTCCACGTGGAACCTATCGGCCAAGGTGTACTAATAAAACGCTGATGTCTGATGGGGATACGCCGCTAATTCTAGAAGCCTGAGAAACCGTTGCAGGTCTTATTTTGTTTAGTTTTTCCCGTGCCTCAAAAGAGATAGAAGTCATTTTAGAATAGTCTACATTGTCGGGTATTTTCACGTATTCTAATCTGGAGAGTTTGTCGGCGTTATTCCTTTCCTTCTCAATGTAGCCCGCATACTTCACCTGAATCTCTGCCTGTTCACAAGAGTCAGAGTCGAAACTATGGTTATCAAAAAACTCGCGAACATTCGGTAAGTCTTTTAAGTTCTCAAGGTTAACCTCAGGCCTAGAAAGAAGCTTCTTCAGTTTATCGTGCTGCTTGACCGGAGCCGAGGAAACTTTAGTTAAAAGTTTATTGGCTTCATTAAAATCATAAGATTCGTTGTCTAAAAAACCTACAATTTCTTCGGTTTGGGCAATTTTTCTTTCCAAGGTTCTAAGTCGAGATTCTTTTGCGAGCCCTAATCGGTAAGAACGCTCGGTGAGTCTAAGATCCGCATTGTCCTGTCTAAGAAGAGTCCTATACTCTGCCCTAGAAGTGAACATCCGGTAAGGCTCTTCTGTCCCTTTCGTAATTAAATCATCAATAAGCACACCAATGTATGCCTCGTCTCTTCGAAGTACCAACGGTTCCTGCTCTTTAACCTTCAAGGCCGCATTCAGTCCCGCCATTAACCCTTGACTCGCTGCCTCTTCGTATCCGGTGGTTCCGTTGATTTGCCCGGCAAAAAATAATCCGTCGATTAGTTTCGTTTCTAAGGTGTTCTTCAATTGAGTAGGGGGAAAGTAGTCGTATTCGATGGCATATCCAGGTCTAAAAAACTTAACACTCTCAAACCCTGCAACACTACGTAAAGCTTTGTACTGCACATCCTCTGGTAGCGAGGTGGAAAAGCCATTCACATAAACCTCAACCGTCTTCCAGCCCTCAGGTTCAACAAAAATTTGGTGGCTATCCTTTTCTGCGAAACGATTAATCTTATCCTCAATAGAGGGACAGTAACGAGGGCCTATACTTTGTATGCTCCCGTTAAACATAGGACTGCGGTCAAAGCCCTCTCTAAGTAAAGCGTGAACCTCGGCAGAGGTATGGGTAAGATGGCAATCTAACTGCTTGTCCAACCGAATGTTTCGAAGGTACGAGAAGTTTCCAGGAACAGCGTCACCTGGTTGTGGTGTCATTTTAGAATAATCCAAAGATCGGCTATCCACTCGGGGAGGAGTTCCCGTCTTCATCCTGCCACTATCAAATCCTAGATCTATTAATTGTTCGGTAATACCCGTACTTGCCTTTTCACCAGCTCTTCCACCTCCAAAATTTTTCTCACCAATATGGATTAAACCGTTCAAAAAGGTACCATTAGTTAAAACAACGGCTTTCGAACGAATCTCGATACCTAAGGCCGTTCTAACTCCACAAACGCGATCACCTTCTATCACCAACCCGGTAATCATTTCCTGGTAAAAATCAAGTAGTGGAGTTTGTTCTAAACGTATCCTCCAAGATTCAGCAAAAAGCATTCTGTCATTTTGAGTTCTCGGACTCCACATTGCCGGTCCCTTAGAGCGATTAAGCATCTTAAACTGAATGGCGCTTTCGTCACTAACCAAACCGCTGTAACCACCCAGTGCATCAATTTCACGCACGATCTGTCCTTTGGCAATTCCACCCATTGCGGGGTTGCAAGACATCTGACCAATGTTCTGAAGGTTCATAGTAACGAGGAGGGTTTTCATACCCATATTTGCTCCTGCAGCCGCAGCTTCTGCTCCAGCGTGACCTCCGCCAACAACAATTATATCATATTCTTCTGCAAACATATCTTAATGTTCCACGTGGAACCTGTTTAAAGCTAGTTGTTCTTGATTCCGCATTTCAGCCTTAGAGACCTCGTCTTTGTCATCATAACCCGCGAGGTGTAACAGGCCGTGTACGCATACACGACAAAGTTCGTCTATATTCGAAACCTGAAAGGTCGCGGCATTAGCGATAATACGTTCGTAGCTAATACAAAGGTTAGCCTCTTCAAGACCTTCAGACCTCAAATCATAAGTAATAATGTCTGTATAAGTGTCGTGATCTAAATGCTCTATATTCAATTTTAAAAGCTCCTCGTCAGACATAAAAGAATAAACGACCTCTAATGAAAGGTTCAGCAATTCCATCTCAGACAAGAGCCATGCTCTAATGGCTGAATCATCGGCCCATTCGGGAAAGTTTATAAAATCTATCTCTCTAATCACGATACAAAGATATCAATAGATTTTAGGTGAATGGCTACCTTTGCTTTCCAAATAAGGAACTATGCAACCAAGACTACGTTTTGCCCCATCTCCGACAGGACCTCTACACATAGGAGGTGTCAGAACAGCTTTGTACAACTATCTTTTAGCAAAAAACCTAAAGGGTAAATTTATTATACGTATAGAGGATACCGACCAATCTCGTTACGTAGAAGGCGCTGAAGAATATATCCTTCAATCAATGGCTTGGTTAGGAATAGAGGCAGATGAAGATCCCAATAAAGGTGGCCCGTTAGGGCCTTACCGTCAAAGTGAACGAAAAGAAACTTATCAAAAATATGCTGTAGAGCTTGTTGCTAAGGGATGGGCGTATTATGCATTCGATAGTTCTGAAGACTTAACTAATTACAGGGAAAAGGCAGAAAAAGATGGTGAACGATTTCTTTACGGGCCATTAAACCGAAAAGGCCTGAACAATAGTCTTTCCTTAAGTGAATCTGAAACTCAATCTCGTATTGAAAAAGGTAAAGATTTTGTTATTCGATTTAAAACCCCAGAAAACAAAGAGATTGTATTCCATGATGAGGTAAGGGGTGAAATCACCGTTAACACCAACACTTTAGACGATAAGGTGTTGTATAAGAGTGACGGCATGCCTACCTATCATTTGGCAAACGTTGTTGATGACCATCTAATGCAAATAACTCACGTAGTTAGGGGAGAAGAGTGGTTACCCTCATTAGCGCTGCACACCTTGTTGTATCAGGCCTTTGAATGGACACCCCCTTTATTTGCACACCTACCGCTGCTGCTGAAACCGACAGGAAAAGGAAAGCTTAGTAAACGAGATGGCGAGGCTGGTGGATTCCCTGTGTTTCCACTCTCGTGGAATGAATCTATCGGATACAAAGAGGCTGGTTATGAACCCGAAGCCCTCTTAAATTTTTTAGGTCTACTCGGATGGAACCCTGGCGATGACACCGAAGAAATGACTTTAGCAGAAATGGTTGAAAAATTCAGTCTCGATCGTGTACAAAAATCAGGAGCACGATTTGACCTAGAAAAACTCAACTGGTTCAATGCACAAACGCTTCAAAAATTAGACCCTACAGAAATTGTAGCTCGCTATAAAAAGAGAAACAACAATTTCGATGCAGTTCCTGAAAGCATTCTCGTTGCCGGCATTTCACTGGTAAAGGAGCGACTAATAAAGGTTGATGATCTCAATGATCATCAATATTTATTTCAGGAACCTCACAGCTATGACGATAAGGCCGTTAAAAAGCAGTGGAAAGAAGAAACTCCAGAATTGTTACAAGCGTTCTTAAAAGATTTAATACTCGCTCCAGAAGGTTCTGAAGCAGTGAAAAACGCGATTCACGACTTTTGTGAGAAGCGCGAAATAGGAATGGGTAAAATTATGGCACCACTTCGAATAGCGCTAGTAGGAAGTCTTCAAGGACCCTCTGTCGATGAATTAATCAACTTCTTAGGGATAGAGGCTGTTAAACAGCGTATCGCTATCGCTTGTGAGAAACTGTAGTTAATCTTTTTGCTCCAGCTTTGCCCAACTGTCTCTAAGGCCCACGGTGCGATTGAAAACAAGTTGCTTTCCGTTGTTTTGTTCTAAAACAAAATAACCCATTCTTTGAAACTGAAAAGCACTGCCTGCCTTAGCCTCTATTAGCGAAGGTTCTGCATAAGCCTTAATAATTTCTAAAGAATTCGGGTTTATAAAGTCTAAGAAATCTCTGTCTTTATGCGCATCAGGAGTAGGGTCTGTAAATAGACGATCATAAAGACGAACTTCAGTTTCAACCGCTGTGTTTGCAGCAACCCAATGTAAGGTACCTTTAACTTTACGCTCTGATTCTGGTGTGCCGCTACCGCTTAAGCTTTTAGGATCATAGGTACAATGGATTTCTGTAATATTTCCATCTTCATCCTTAATACAAGATTCTGCTTTAATAATATAAGCGTTCTTTAAACGAACCTCTCCACCTAGCTTTAATCTGAAAAATTTACGATTAGCTTCTTCCTTAAAATCTGCCTTCTCGATATAGAACTCTCTTGAAAAAGGTACGCTTCTAAATCCTAGTTCAGGATCTTCAGGACTGTTTTCAGCCTCTAACCATTCTACTTTATCCTCAGGATAATTCGTAATGACCACTTTTACTGGGTCTAAAACTACCATAACTCTTGGAACGGTTCGGTTTAATTCCTCGCGAACGTGATACTCTAAAACAGATAAGTCAACCACATTCTCTCTTTTCGCAATACCAATCGCTTCTGCGAATTTCTGGATAGCTAAAGGTGGATATCCTCTACGACGCATACCCGATATAGTGGGCATTCGAGGGTCATCCCATCCGTCAACATGCTTTTCATTAACCAGTTGTAATAACTTTCGCTTACTAACAACCGTATGAGAAAAGTTTCTACGAGCAAATTCTCGCTGCTTTGGTCTTAGTTTAATAGGATCAATAATTTGATCTAAACACCAGTCATAGAGCTCACGGTGCATAGCAAACTCCAACGTACATAAAGAGTGTGAAATCTGTTCTATATAATCACTTTGACCATGTGCCCAATCATACATTGGATAAATACACCATTTATCACCTGTACGATGATGGTGTTTATGCATGATACGATAAAGTATCGGATCTCTCATCAGCATGTTTGAAGAGCTCATATCGATTTTAGCTCGAAGGACATGAGTTCCTTCAGCATGCTTTCCCGCTTTCATTTCTCTAAATAAATCCAAATTCTCTTGAACCGATCGATTCCTGAATGGACTCGGGGTTCCTGCTGTAGTTGGGGTTCCTTTTTGGGCGGCAATCTCATCCGCTGATTGAGAATCTACGTAAGCTAAGCCTTTACCGATTAGTTGTTCAGCCCATAAATACAATTGTTCAAAATAATCAGAGGCATAACACTCCTCAGCCCACTGAAAACCTAACCAAGAAACATCTGCTTTGATTGAATCCACAAATTCCTGTTCTTCTTTACTAGGATTCGTGTCATCAAATCGAAGATTAACAGGAGCGTTGTACTTCTTTCCTAAGCCAAAATTCAAACATATAGAACTTGCGTGACCAATATGAAGATAACCGTTCGGTTCAGGAGGAAATCTAAAACGTAAAGATTCTTTCGAACAGTTAGATTGTGATAAATCCTCTTCAATGATATGTTCAATAAAGTTTAATGATCGCTTAGCTTCTTCCATTTGGGCATATTATAGAAATGCAAAGGTAGCATTTCCTACTTTTGCTTTATGGGAGAAATACACCTTAACAACATTAAGTTATACGCTTATCACGGATGTTTAAAAGAAGAATCTATCATTGGTAGTGATTATCGTGTAGATGTTATTTTATACACTTCATTAGAAAAATCTTGTGCGAGTGATGAGTTAAAAGACACTATTGATTATGTGGATGCTACCGCTATTGTGTCTGAAGAAATGGCTATACCTTCAAAACTCTTAGAACACGTGGCTGAACGTATTATTTCAAGGTTCTTTATCTCATTTCCAAGTCTTCTAAAAACCTCGGTTTGTGTCGCTAAAATAAACCCTCCTATCGGGGCAAATGTCGACTCAGTGGCTGTAAAACTGATCCGTCAAAGAGATACTTAAGGAAAACAGAATTTTTAATGTAAATTTGCGACCTAATTGGCATCGTGGCCGAGTGGCTAGGCAGAGCTCTGCAAAAGCTTGTACAGCGGTTCGAATCCGCTCGATGCCTCTTTTTTTATACCTTTTCTAGGTATTCAAAATCTATTTGACGCTTCAATACATCAGCGTTTTTCACCCGTATTTTTACCGTCTGCCCTAATTGGATAGTATCTCCCGTTTTATGACCTATTAAAGCGTATTGTTCTTGGTCAAAATAATAGATATCATCACCAATATCTCTGATTCGAACCATTCCCTCACATTTGTTTTCAAAAAGTTCGACATAAATACCCCAATCGGTTACACCAGAAACAACCCCTTCAAATTCTTGATTCACAAATTGAGCCATGAATTTCACCTGCATGTATTTAATAGAATCTCTCTCAGCATTAGCGGCTAAAACTTCACGTTCTGATGAATGCTTACATTTTAGTTCATAAGGTTCTGCTGCAACACTATTACCTCCGTCTAAATAATGTTGTAATAATCGATGCACCATTACATCAGGATAACGCCGAATAGGTGAGGTAAAATGGGTGTAGAAATCAAAGGCTAATCCATAATGACCAATGTTATCTGTAGAGTAAACAGCTTTACTCATACTTCGAATAGTCAGTGTATCTACTAGTTGTTGTTCTACTTTTCCATGAACATCTGATAATAACGTATTAATAGAAGAACTTATTAATTTACGATCTTTCAAATTGAGCTGGTGTCCAAACTTAGAAATCACCCCATTTAGTGCTTGTAGTTTATCAAAATCAGGTTCGTCGTGAATACGATATACAAAGGTCTTTTTTTGTTTACCAATAAATGCAGCAACACTTCTATTCGCTAAAAGCATAAATTCTTCAATCAGCTTATTAGCTTGTTTACTTTGTTTAAAAAACACTCCGACCGGTTCATTATTTTCATTCAAATGAAATTTAACCTCCTCTTTATCAAAAGATATAGCACCTGAATTCATGCGCTGTGATCGAAATATAATTGCTAATTCATTTAGAGTTTGAATTGCATTAACTACTTCTTTATCAACAGAATAACTACCTGAAGGTCGTATAGAAATTTCTTCTGGAATTATTAAATCACCAGTGTCTATTATATATTCTGCTTCATGATAAGCAAAACGTTCGTTAGAATTAATAACCGTTCTACCAAACCATTCGTTAACCACTTTAGCCTTAGCTGTAATCTCGAAAACAGCAGAGAACGTATATTTTTCTTCATTAGGTCTTAGAGAACACGCTTTATTCGATAAAATTTCTGGTAGCATAGGAACAACCCTATCTACTAGATAGACAGAAGTTGCTCGGTCAAAAGCTTCATCGTCGAGAATAGAACCTTCTTTTAAATAATGAGAAACATCTGCGATGTGTACTCCAATTTCGATATTACCGTTCTGTAACACTTTAAAGGATAACGCATCATCGAAATCTTTAGCATCTGTAGGGTCTATAGTAAAAGTGAGAACATCTCTAAAATCTCTTCTTTTGCTTATCTCTTCCTCTTTAATAGAAGTATCGATACGATCTGCATATTCTTGTACTTCTGGTTCGAAAAATAAAGGAAGACCATATTCAGCAAGGATGGCATGAATTTCAGTCTGGTGAACACCAGTTTTACCAATATTTTCAATAATTCTAACCTCAGGAGCTTTATTAGCGTTCCCCCAGTTAACAATCTCTACAATAACCTTATCATCGGTTTCGACTTTTTTGACCAAGCTTTCTTTGACGAAAAAATCAGTATGTATTTTAGAAGATAAAGGCCTAACAAATAAAAACTTAGGGCTCTTTTCAACAATACCTACAAAAGTACTTTGATTGCGTTCTATAATTTTGGTTACAACTGCTTCGGCTTTATTTCCTTTTTTAAAGCGTTTATTTTCTTTGAATAATACTTTGTCTTTATGAAAGGCTCCTTTAAGGTTAGAGTAATGAACAAATAAATCATCTTCTAACTGATCTGAAATAATGTATCCATTCCCAGAACTATTGAGATCAATAATCCCTTCATAAATTTCAGAGGTATCCTCTAGTAATTGATAACGTCCAGTTACTGGCTCTTTAATACGCTTTTCACTTACTAGTTTTTTTACTCGCTTAAGTAGTTCATTTCGGGTATAGGTGTCTCTTAAATCTAAAGCAGAGGCAATCTGTTTAAAATTGTAAGCCTTATCAGGATAACGTTCTAAAAATTCAAACAACATCTTAGTTAATCCTGTTCCCTTACTTTTTCCTTTTTTCTTCTTTTTAGACATCTAGTTAATAGCCCTTCTTTTTTTATTTAATTCTTTTCGAAGATATGGGGTTTATTATTGTTTGTTAGTAGCTACAATAATTATTTGATTAAAAAATTGATTTTATCAGTTATCAGAATTTTTAAACTAACGAATTGAAATAAATCTTTTGAAAATCAATTATTTAGATTAGTTTTTAACACTTATAAATACGTAATTAACAATTCTATTTTAATTCTTTTGAAAGCGTTTTAACGTTAATAACTCTAATTCTTATATGGATTATTAGTAGAAAAAAGAGAATAAATAAGTCTTGTTTACTACCTCAAAATATCGCATTACATTTATTGCTTTAATAATCATAATGATAGTTGTTAAGATCTATTAACTATCTATCAACAATCAAAAACACGTTCTTAACATGAAACTAGCCATCGGAAATGATCATGCCGGATCTGATCTTAAGAAGAAAATAGTAAACCTACTTAAAGACCAAAATATAGAGGTTATTAATTACGGCACGGATCAAAACGAATCAGTGGATTATCCTGATTTTGCGCATCCTGTAGGTCAGTCAATACAAGAAAACAAAGTTGATCTAGCTATTGTCATTTGTGGAAGTGGTAATGGTGTAAATATGGTAGTTAATAAATACTCTAAAGTTAGGTCTGCACTATGTTGGAATACTGAATTAGCAGGGTTAGCCAGAAGCCATAATAATGCTAATATATTAGCAATTCCAGCCCGTTTTGTTTCAGAAGAAGTCGCTATGGAAATGGTAAATACTTTTTTAACCACTCCTTTCGAAGGTGGTAGACATCAAAATAGAGTAGAAAAGATTTAGAGATGGAATTAAAATCTTTTAAAGAATTAGATAGTACAGAACTCTATGAAATACTAAAACTTAGAGCAGAGGTATTTGTTATTGAACAAGATTGTAATTATTTAGACCCTGATGGTCAAGATTACAGTGCCTACCATCTTTATGATAAAAAAGATGATCAAATCGTTTCTTATGCCCGCCTGTATGAATCAAAGGAATATTGTCATATTGGTAGGGTACTCACATCTAAATCTGTTAGGAGAGAAGGTTATGGGATTCATCTGATGAACGAAGCGATTAAGCATTGTAAATCGCTATATCCGAATAAAGATATTGTTATTTCTGCACAAGAATATCTTTTAAAATTCTATGGAGATTTTGGATTTGTAGCCGAAGGAGAACGTTATTTCGAAGATAATTTACCTCACTTCAAAATGAGAATCAAGCTGTCCTAATCCTTTATTTAGAGCTGCATTAATTTTATCTGACTGTTCTAAATCAGAAGTAGCTAAATAACTAATAGCTAGATGAATTGAATATTCTTTGAATCGTTCGTGTTTTCTATACCCCTCTCTAAGTATTCGTTTTGCTCGATTTCGGTCAACCGCTTTTTTAAACAACCGTTTAGGAGCAGAAAATAAAACTTTAGAATCTAGGTTGTCGTTAATGATATAATGAAAACGTAACGGATAAGCCGTAAAACTCTTACCCTCTTTAAACAAGAGGGTAATTTGTTTTTCAGATTTTAACTTTACTTGTTTAGGGAGCTTGGTAGACATTATTTTCCTTATCAATATCTGCCATACGGCCTGTTGGGTCGATTTCTATTTTATCTATTTCAAGACCTTCTAAAGTGAAAGTATAAGAAGGTTTAGCCCAACTCCAATCTTCTAAAAGGATTGCCTGGTTTGATTTCTTTTCACCACGCATTTCAGTCAGAGGGATATAATAGCTTAATTGATCGCCATTTTTAAGAGTTACAACAAGATCTATAGGCATTGGCATTAAACCGAATCTCTTTAAAGTTACCATAGTAGCTTGACCACTGTTAGAAACCTCCTCTACGGCATAATCAATAGTATTTGTAGTTTGTGTCCAATCTTGTAGGTACCAACCTAAATGCATACCACTTATTTTTTCTGCTGTTCTAATAATATCTGTTGGGGTAGGGTGGGTGAATTTAAAGTCTGAATAATACTTCTTTAATGTTTGAGCTAGTGCCTCTTCTCCAATGATGTAACCTAGTTGAGACAGGAAAACTGAACCTTTAGAATACGCACCAATACTGTAGGTATAATTGAAATTATATCTATCTGAGTGAGTGGTTAAAGGTTGCTCATTACCTGACTTTACTAAACTATAGTAACCCCTGTAACTTGATAAGTAAGGTTGTTCGTTTTTACGATCCATAATCTCATTCATACACCAGCTTGATATATATGAAGTAAAACCTTCATCCATCCAAGCGTGTTTTCCTTCGTTGGTAGCTAGTACATGTTGAAACCATGAATGAGCTAATTCATGAACCATTACCCCAACCAGGCTATTAAAACTTCTTTCACCAGTAATTAACGTCCCCATAGCATATTCCATACCGCCATCACCACCTTGAATAACACTGTATTGTTTGTAAGGATAAGGGCCTATATGGGTATTGAAGTATTTCATTGCATCAGCAGTTTTTGGTTGCAATGCCTTCCAGTTTTCAGCTAGCTCTTCTTTGTTTTTATAGAAGAAATGTAGGGTTATACCATCCTCTGTGATTAATTGATCGTGAACATAATCAGGGTCAGCTGCCCACATAAAGTCGTGAACATTGGGAGCTATAAAATGCCACGAGAGTTTTTGCTGTTTACGCTTTATTTTAGGCTCAACTTCACTGTAACCATGACCAATTTCATCGGGATTTTGAAGGTATCCACTGGCAGCAACAGTGTAAGATTTATCGATATTTAGGGTTACATCAAAATCACCCCACACTCCGTGAAATTCTCTAGCGATATAGGGGTAAGCGTGCCATCCTTCAAAGTCATATTCTACCATTTTCGGATACCACTGACTCATAGATAAAGCAACCCCTTCTTTGCTATTTCTTCCCGATCGACGAATCTGTAAAGGAACTTGGCCTTCAAAGTCGAATTCAAGCAGGGTTTGTTCCCCTGGTTTTAATGGATCGTTAAGGTTAACCACTAAAATGGTTTCTTCCTCTTCTATTTCAAGAGACACACCTCCATTTTGAGTCATATTAGAAACGTGTAGAAAGCCTTTCTCATTATCAGAAAGTTGGGCGATACGACTAAATTTATTTTCATCGACCATTCTAGAATCTGGATCTGCTATTGATTGTAAGCGATGATCCATATCACTCCCCGGCTGAAATGCATTGAAATACAAATGAAAAAACACACGATCTAAGGTTTCAGGGGAATTGTTGGTATAAACTACTTTTGAGGTCCCCGTGTAAGTGTAATCTTCCACATTCACATCTACATTCATTTGGTAGCTTATTTCTTGTTGCCAATATCCGGGTTGTTTTTGAGCCATAGAGGCTAAAAATGTAACACTGAAAAGAAGAGCAAAAAGGTTTTTCATACTAGTATCTATTTTGAGCTAATAATAACGCGTTATACAAATTTACAATACCACCAGACTTACTGAATCTAGCAAAAGAATTGATTTCTTCATTGTCAGGGGTTAATACGTTGATAGGAAGTCTAATACTGCTGTCCATAAGAATTTTCTTAAGAGCAGGGCCTTGGTGTTTTGGGAAATAGGCTGCGATCCACGCGGCTACTCCAGAAACGACAGGAGCAGCCATTGAAGTACCCCCTTGAAAGGCAAACACCCCGTTAGGCATACTAGAGTAAATGTCTTCTCCTGGCGCGAATAAATCGACTTTTTCTTTCCCATAATTTGAGAAGTCAGCAATTAACCCTTGATTGAAATAGGGAGCCAGCGCGCCGACAGATATAAAATTAGAAGCGAATTCTGTATTAAAATCGGGCTGATCGTCAGGATAATTTGTGTTTTTAAGGATGTCTAAATCTTCTGATTCATTACCGGCTGCATGCACAATTAGCGCCCCTTTACCTTCAGCATACGAAATAGCCTCTTCAACCCATTTTCTTTGGGGAGAAAAGGATTTTCCGAAGCTACAGTTAATAATTTTCGCACCATTATCTGCAGCGTATCGAATAGCTAGCGCAACATCCTTATCATATTCATCACCTGCAGGCACGGTTCTTAAAATCATAAGCTTTGCAAAAGGGGCTGTTTGGGATACAATTCCAGCCACATGGGTTCCGTGCGACTCTTCTATTAGGCGGTTGATCACATTTCCATTACCGTAACCGGTATCAGTAATATCGTAAGGGTCGTCTCCTATCAGTTCTCTACCGTTAAAATTTACATTGAGATTGTAGTCGGAACGTTCGGTGTAATAGGTTACCCCCTCAAAAAGGTCTCTGATCAACAAATCTGCACGATCGGTATAACTTAAAAACTGAAGAGCCAAAGCTTTTTGCTGAGCAATAAACGCTGATTCAGGCGTAAATTTTCTAAGAGATTCGGAGTTAAATTGATCGTTGTTTAATAGAACAGATAGGGTATCAACAGCGGTTTTGGCCAATTCATAGATTCGCTTGTATTGTCTTTTGTTTTCCTCTGCTTTGGGCAGCTCTTTTTCTAGAATAATGCGCGCTCTTTTTAACTGTTCCTCATCTCCAATTTCTTTTGCGATCATTCTAACGTACTCCATTTGTTCGTAGTAACTCTCCCCTAGAAAATTATATCCATGAACATCATCCACAAATCCATTAGCATCGTCGTCGATATTGTTGCCCGGGATTTCATCTTCGTTTACCCAGAGTTTATTCTCGAACAGAGGGTGATTGATGTCCACGCCCGAATCAACAATGGCAACAATTACTTCAGAAGCTTTACGATTACCAACAACTTCTTTGGTTTTTTCAAGGGATATACCAGGCAAGGTGTCTAAGACCGGATCTGAGAAAAACCACCGTTTTTTTAAGGCATCGCTTAAGGTTTTACGTTCGGTTATTGAGGATACCTTGATAGGGGTTTCATCCTTAAAAATTCTGGTAGAAGAACAACCAACCCAGAGGGCTGATGATGTTAAGACAAAAAAGTATCGCCAAAAGGTATTTTTCATTTTATTCAAAATATTCATTGAGTCGAAAGGACTGATTTAAACGAATTCCTTTCTCGGTTTGTTTAAGGGAAATAAGCTCGTTGTGAGCATCGTGTTCGAAGAGCAAAAGATAGTCGTTTTTCAAGGCTTCTTCCAAGAAATTAGATTTCTCTTCTAAGGTTAGGAGCGGACGCATATCAAAGCTCATCACATAGGGAATTGGCAAGTGTCCAGCAGTGGCGATTAGGTCTCCAGTAAAGAAGATTTTTTTGCCACGATAGGGTATGAGCGGAAGCACCTGCTTCTCGGTATGCCCATCAAAGTATCTAAGCTCGAAAGGAAAACTCGTGTTAGCATCTATGAAGCAAAGCTGTCCAGACTCTTTCAAAGGGATTAAATTCTCCTCTAAAAAGGAGGCTTTTTCTCTGAGGTTTGGGTTCATTGCCCAATTCCAGTGCTCTTTAGAGGTCCAATATTTGGCGTTTTTAAAGCGCGGCT
Source organism: Flavobacteriaceae bacterium (assembly GCA_018623195.1). Taxonomy (GTDB): domain Bacteria; phylum Bacteroidota; class Bacteroidia; order Flavobacteriales; family Flavobacteriaceae; genus UBA3478. The sequence continues at coordinate 14,588 of JAAZVY010000028.1, forward strand.
TAAGTTGACCTTTGGGTGTTCTCAATACGGCCCCTCCAACATGATCGAAATGTAGGTGAGTAAGAAGGACATCGGTGATTTGGTCTGGGTGAAATCCTTTTTCAAGAATACTTTTTTCAAGACTATAATCACCCCACAACCCGTAGTGGGAAAAGAATTTTTCACTTTGTTTATCCCCCATTCCGGTATCTACGAGAATTAATTGATCGTTTGTTTCAACGAGTAAACATCGAGCAGCGAGATCGATTTGATTGTTTTCGTCTGCCGGATTAGTTCTTTGCCAAATACTTTTAGGAACCACCCCAAACATAGCCCCTCCGTCTAGTTTGAAATTTCCCGATTCGATGATATGGAGTTGCATGCTAGTGTTTCTATTAGTTCACGTCCAAAATAAACCAAAGCCTTTACTTCTGTTGGGCTCAGTAGTCGGTCCTTTTTAAGTATGAGCAGTTCATTACCGCTAGACTCGATAAGGTATATCGGACTGCTCTCGATTAAGAAGATAAGTTCTTTGTTAAAGAGACTTCTAATTTTATCAGGTTGAGGTCCACTCAGGTGAAACTTGCGATTAAAATAGTTGTGACCCTCGACAGTTAAATCCCCAAATCCTGCAATTGCATTTAAACGGTCTAACAAACCTTCTTTGTCTAACACGAAGGAGGGAATACTGTTTTCAAGCTTAATGGTAAGAGCAGTTACTCTAGCCGATTCACGTGCAATAAATTCTCCTTCATTGAAAACGATATCTTGTACCACCCCGTTGGATACAGGATCAATCAGAGTATTATAAACCTGAACAATAGGTTTGGTTTCAAAAAACAAAAACTGATACAAAGAAGGGTCTATGGGCTGGTTTTTAGCACAGTATTCCCAACCGTATTCTTTCGACATTTTAGACAGGTTCTCCTGTCTGCGGCTAAACAGTTTTTCTATAGAACCAAGCGTATTTTCTGTTGCCAGGTTTCTAACGGCAAAGGGGTGAGAAGAACTCGCGCCGTGAAGATCGAGCCCAATAGTTGAAACCGTACCTCCTTTTTTCTCAAAGGAGGCAATATAGTTCTCAACGGTTTGCATTGCGCTGTGGTCTACAAATCCACAGAGCGAAAAGTCGATAACAACCGTTTTCGTTGCACCAATAGCGTCTAGTTTTGACTTGAGCTTGAAAAGATTTAAGAACGAACAAAAGTATTTAACACTGACATAGTAAGAGTCGGTGTCCTTTTCTTTAAATGCAAGAACGTTGGGCTGAAATAGATGCAGTAAAAAAAGCAAGGGTCTTTTCGTGATGACAAAATGAGATAACAGGGTAATTAGAGTGCCGAGAAAAATTCCTGTAATAATATTAGTGCTTAATGTAATGAGGGAGGTTGCTACAAGAATGAGCAGCTGTTCTTTCCCCACTTTTGCTGCTGCAACTAGCTTGAGGGGATGAGCTAATTTATATCCGGTATAGACCAAAATAGCCGCAAGTGCAGAAAGCGGAACCCGATTTAGAAGCTTGCTAAAGAACAGAATAAACAGAAGCAAAAACACACCATGAAAAAAGTTGGACGATCGGTTGTTGGCTTGTTGGGTAACATTTACCGAACTTCTTGAAATTACAGTAACCACGTTAAGTCCTCCGAGGAATCCACTAATCGCTGTAGCAACACCAAGCGCTCGAAGGTCTTTGTTGGCGTTAGACCTTCTTCTCTGAGGATCCAAGTTGTCTACCGCCTTGATGGACAAAAGAGATTCTACACTTCCGATCACCGCAATGGTGATGGCCACCGACCAAAGCCCCCAAGAATTGATTAAATCAAAGTTCGGATGGTAAATCATGCTTTCTACCGAATCAGGAAGCTGTATAAAGAGGTCGGGCCGAATCGGGTTTTCTATCCCTCTCAATTGACAGTAATAACTATAACCAACCGCCAACAGAATCACCCACATAGGAGAGGGGATTTGCTGATAATATCGGTTTCGAATAGACGAATTAAACAGTAGTATAACGAGAGAAACGATTCCCAACAACCCAGCAGCCAGCGTTGATGCTGAATCAGGCGCAGATTGAACAAACTCAGTAGCGACTAAAGGGAGCTTGAACAATTTAATTAGAGGGTTTCCGCTTCCCGCTTCGAGCCCAAGCATGATGGGGAACTGTTTTACGAGAAGACTTAACCCAATGGCTGCCAGCATGCCTTCAATTGCAGAGGCAGGAAAAAACTCTGCTAGTTTTCCCATTCGTAGAACCCCTAATAGGGTGATCAGAACCCCAGCAATCGTAATCGCCGCAAGGGTATGGGTGTAGCCCAGAAAAAGATCGCCTCCACCCAGGGTGGTAACCGCAGTAAGAAGTACTACCACCAAGCTATATCCAGGTCCAGAGATGGTGACGTAAGACCCACCTAGAAGCGCAACAACGATGCCTCCTACAACCGCAGAAACAATACCTGCTGTGGCCGGCATTCCACTTGCCACGGCCAAACTTAAACCTAAAGGCAAGGCAATAAGAGACACGACAAACCCTGCGAAAAGGTTTTTTGGCAACGATGATATGAATTGATTTCTTGTCATTTTGCTCTACAGATCAGTAAGTCTGACGGTAGATCAGACAAAATGAATTCAATATCTCGTGTTATGATTCGGCTTAAAAGAGAGGTTTTGACCGGAGCGTCCATCACCAAAAGATCAGCTCGGGTTACCTCAGCGTAATGACCGATTGAATAACCTCTTTTGCCGAAAATTGCTTGACTTTGAACACTAATCGAATCGGTAAGTGCTGCCGGAAGCTGGTCGACAAGCTCTGCAACTCTTCGATCCTCCTCGGCCTCTAAGACACGTCTCTTTCTAAGACTTCGAATAAGGCTTCGGTCATCATCAACACTTACTTTGACCGATTTGTTGGCGATTTCTTCTACAATGGTAGCCTTGTTTGCACCTAGACACCGGGCTGAATAGAAAGCTTGAAAAAGGGTGTTAGGGAGGGTGCTTGTTTTAAAACCACTAACAACAACATGTTTACAAGCTACGCGCTCTATGGCAGGTTTGATCAGGAGTAATACCGAACACTTAACCGATCGGGTAAGTTTACGTGCCACCGAACCCACATAAAATCGAAAGAGCGACTCGTGCTGCATAGCTCCTAAGACCAAAAGATCAATAGATAAACTCTGGGTAGAATCTAAAAGCGTGTTGTACGGGTCGCCGGGTATCCAATGATATTCACTCACCCTTGATGGTGCTGCGGTTGCAGCAACAATGGAGTTTACCTTTTTCTGTTTTTCTTCAGTTTTTTCACCTACATGCAGCAGAATGAGTTCAGAATCAAAAAACTCAGCGAGTCGTACTACCTCGTGCAAATTACTCTCAAGGCTTGGCGAAAACGCAAAACCAAAGAGCATTCGTTTAAAAGGGTTGTACTGGTGTAAGCTTTGATTCATAGCCCGTTTTTAAGGGCTTAGAAGATACTAAATTCTATACTTAGTCATTTAGTTTTAACACCGCCATGAATGCCTGCTGCGGGATTTCAACATTTCCGATTTGACGCATTCGTTTCTTTCCTTTTTTCTGCTTTTCAAGAAGTTTTCGCTTACGAGAAATATCTCCCCCATAACACTTGGCTGTCACGTCTTTACGTAAAGCCTTGATGGTTTCTCGAGAGATAATTTTCGCTCCGATAGCTGCTTGAATAGGAATATCGAATTGCTGTCTTGGGATGAGCTCTTTCAGTTTTTCGCACATTTTTTTACCGATGGTATGTGCGTTGTCAAAGTGAACGAGGGCGGACAAGGCGTCGACGGGTTGAGCGTTTAAGAGAATATCTACGCGAACGAGCTTAGATTCTCGCATCCCGATCGGACTATAATCGAAAGAAGCGTATCCTTTAGAAATGGTCTTCAAACGATCGTAAAAATCAAACACGATTTCGGCCAGTGGCAAATCAAAACTAAGCTCAACTCTTTCGGGAGTTAGGTAGGTTTGATTAGTAATATTCCCTCGCTTCTCAATACAAAGCGACATCACATTACCCACAAAGTCTGATTTGGTAATAATAGAGGCCTTGATGTAGGGTTCTTCTACTCGATCTAATCCAGAAGGGTCTGGAAGATCTGAAGGGTTGTTTACGATTATTGGTTGATCAGGGTTTTTCTTATTGAAGGCGTGATAGCTTACGTTGGGGACCGTTGTAATTACCGTCATGTCGAATTCACGCTCTAATCGCTCTTGAATGATTTCCATATGCAGCATTCCTAAGAACCCACAACGAAAACCAAAGCCTAATGCGGCAGAGCTTTCTGGGGCGAAAACCAGAGAAGCATCGTTTAATTGAAGCTTTTCCATCGAAGCCCGAAGCTCTTCATAGTCTTCTGTGTCTACCGGATAGATACCCGCAAAAACCATTGGCTTTACCTCTTCAAAACCTTCAATGGCCGAGGTAGATTTTCTGTCAGTTAAGGTAATCGTATCACCCACCTTTACTTCTCGGGCATCTTTGATACCTGTAATTAGATACCCTACATCTCCCGTGTGAATCTCTTTTTTAGGTTCTTGCTTCAGTTTAAGGGTACCGATTTCATCGGCGAAATAGTTTTTACCCGTTGCCATAAATGTGATACGATCTCCTTTTTTAATCGAGCCATTAAGAATTCTAAAATAGGTTTCAACACCCCTGAACGGATTGTAAACTGAGTCGAAAACCAGGGCCTGTAAAGGTTCATCAGGACTACCCTTTGGAGCAGGAACCCGTTCAATAATGGCTTTTAAAATATCTTCAATTCCCAAACCTGTTTTGGCACTCGCAGGAATAACCTCTGACGGGTCGCAACCCAATAGGTTTACGATATCGTCGGTTACTTCCTCAGGATTAGCACTTGGCAGATCGACCTTATTCAAAACCGGAATAATCTCTAGGTCGTTTTCAAGGGCTAAGTATAAGTTTGAAATGGTTTGCGCCTGAATACTTTGTGCCGCATCTACAATAAGTAGAGCCCCCTCACAAGCAGCAATGGATCTCGACACTTCGTAAGAGAAATCTACGTGACCAGGGGTGTCAATAAGATTCAAGATGTATTCCTCACCTTCATAGGTGTAGTTCATTTGAATGGCATGACTTTTAATGGTAATCCCTCGCTCTCTCTCAAGATCCATATTGTCAAGAAGCTGATCTTGCTTCTCCCGATCAGTTACAGAGCCAGTAAAATCTAACAATCGGTCAGCCAGGGTACTTTTACCGTGGTCAATATGAGCGATAATGCAAAAATTTCGAATGTTTTTCATAGCCAAAGCAGAGCTGCAGATAATGATTTGCAGGCAAGCAAAGATAATCCATTATTTTTGCTATAAAATTGAACTGTTTGGTGAAAATCGCAGACATAGAACTTCCTGAATTTCCACTGCTTCTAGCCCCAATGGAAGACGTGAGTGATCCTCCATTCAGGGCCTTGTGCAAGGAACAGGGAGCAGACGTAGTTTACACTGAATTTATTTCTTCTGAAGGCCTTATTCGAGATGCTGCGAAATCAGTGATCAAACTAGATATTTATGAAAAAGAACGGCCTGTAGGAATTCAGATTTTTGGGGCTGAATTAGATTCGATGCTTGAAGCCGTAGACATTGTTGAGCGGTCGAATCCGGATATTATTGACATTAATTTCGGATGTCCAGTAAAGAAAGTGGTGTGCAAAAATGCTGGAGCAGGTATTTTAAGAGACATTCCACTTATGGTGAAATTAACTGAAGAAATCGTTAAAAGAACAAAACTTCCGGTTACGGTAAAAACACGACTAGGCTGGGACAGTGATTCGATAAAAATTGTTGAGGTCGCAGAACGACTTCAAGATGTGGGGATCAAGGCAATTTCTATTCATGGCAGAACTCGAGTTCAAATGTATAAGGGCGTCGCAGATTGGGGGCCTATCGCCGAGGTAAAGAATAATCAGAGAATGCACATTCCTGTTTTTGGTAATGGCGACGTTAACACCCCAGAAGCGGCAATTAAAATGCGAGATGAGTTTGGTTTAGACGGGGCAATGATCGGTCGAGCGAGTATCGGATACCCTTGGTTTTTCAGAGAGGTGAAACACTTCATGCAAACCGGAAAACACCTCAACCCGCCAACGATGCAAGAACGGGTCGAGGCCGCTCGAAGACACCTCAGCATGTCTATTGACTGGAAAGGTGAAAAGCTCGCGGTTTACGAAACACGAAGACATTATACCAACTATTTCAAAGGAATACCCAATTTCAAACCACTTAGAATGAGCTTAGTGAGCGCAGAAACTTCAGACGAGGTTTTTGAAACGCTTGAGAAAGCAGGTAAAGAATTTGCAGACTTTGATTTTTCTACGATCTCATAGCCTTCGACACCTTTGGTAATTTACGAGATGAGATAAGAGCGGCGAGAAACCCAAACAACAAGAGGGTTATAAGCACTAAAAAGAGATTACGTACACTTATCGATACAGGATAAGAAAGCTCGCTAGAGAGTCTTATCCATCCTAGCTGGGTTTGGCCGATAACTAGAGCAAGGCCTAGTAGAATTCCGAAAACAGCCCCTAATACA
>JAAZVY010000029.1 GCA_018623195.1 Flavobacteriaceae bacterium
GATAGGATGGCTGGCTGAGACGATAAATAAGCAGATAATTGAGTGGTATTAATATCAAAATCAACTAAATAGCTATCGTTTAAAACTTGATATTTAAACTCTAAAAAGGCTCCATCCGCCACTTCAGAGCGCAAAGTAACACGTGTACGATCCTCTTCCTTGGTTACCTCGGGTTCAAAATACAATTCATTCGTATTCAAATTCAGGCCTTGAGCGGTAACTAACTTTAGATTTAAATCAGAAAATTCGGGCTGAAGAATTTGGATAGGTTGTTCTTGATGGTTGGTGTAGTCTTTAAGTGTAATATTCTTTAATTGACCACCAACTCTTGAAAACTCTAAAGTAAAATGCTCAGTTTCTAGACTCACCGGCTCATATGAGCGTTCATTGCTTACAGGTAATTCAGCAGATGTAGATTCTGCAATTGGAGTTAGGACTGGTTCGGTTTCAGCAATTACCTCTTCGGTATCTGATTGAGCAGCCAGTACTCTTTGCGCCTCAATCTCTTCAGGTGTGGGCTGACTTATGTAAAACCACCCGATCATTATTGCAAAAATCAGAACAAAGCCAATAATTGCATTTTTATCTATCCCCTTTTCTTCCATTTCTAGTTTCTTGTTTTCTTATACTCTAGTGCCGCTTTAACAAAGCTTACAAATAACGGATGTGGATTTTCAACCGTACTCTTGTATTCTGGATGATACTGAACACCAATAAACCATGGATGCTCAGCAAGCTCAACAGCCTCCGCAAGTCCTGTGTCTGGATTAACACCAACGACTTTCAGACCACCCTCTTCTAAAGCGTTTATATATTCATTATTTAATTCAAATCGATGTCGATGCCTTTCGTCAATATGAAGGTTTCCGTAGGCTTCAGCCAATTTCGAACCTTCTAAGATAGAACACTTCCACGAACCGAGGCGCATTGTCCCTCCTTTTTCAGAGATCTCCTTTTGTTCCTCCATTAAATGAATCACAGGGTGTTCCGTATTTTCATCGACCTCAACACTATTCGCCGCGTTCAACCCTAACACATTTCTCGTAAATTCAATCACTGCCATCTGCATCCCTAAGCAAATTCCTAAGAAAGGTATCTTAGATTCTCGAGCGATACGAACTGCGTCGATCTTTCCTTCTATGCCTCGACTACCAAATCCTGGTGCTACAAGAACGCCATCTAATGAAGAAAACAAATGCTCAATAGATTCGTTTTCTAATTCCTCAGAATGAATAGATACTACATCAACCTTTACTTCGTTCATTGCTCCTGCATGAATAAAAGCCTCTAAAATTGACTTATACGAATCTTGAAGCTCCACATACTTCCCAATAAGTCCAATTTTAATCGTCTCCTTGGGATGAGCTAGCGTTTCAACAAAATGTTCCCACTTACCCAAATCAGCATCATCGCTTGAGGGTAAGCCTAATTTTTCTAGAACAACTTTATCTAAACCTTCCTCTCGCATTAACAGTGGAACCTGATAAATCGTACTCGCATCAATAGATTGAATGACCGCACGCTCCGGAACATTACAAAAACGGGCCAACTTAGATCTTAAATCTTGATCTAATTCATGCTCGGTTCTACAAACAAGAACATCTGCCTTAACCCCACTTTCCATAAGTGTTTTAACAGAATGCTGAGTAGGTTTGGTTTTTAATTCACCAGCTGCAGCTAAATAGGGAATAAGAGTAAGGTGCACCACCATTGCGTTTTGTTCGCCTAATTCATAAAGCAATTGTCGAACCGATTCGATATAAGGCAGTGATTCAATATCACCTACAGTACCTCCAATTTCTGTGATTACGATATCGTAATCTCCAGAATTACCTAGGATCTGAATACGATCTTTGATTTCATTGGTAATATGAGGTACGACTTGAACAGTCTTTCCTAAAAAGTCTCCTCTGCGCTCCTTCTCAATTACGCTTTGATAAATGCGACCCGTAGTCACATTATTTGCCTGAGATGTAGGCACGTTAAGAAATCGTTCGTAGTGACCTAAATCAAGATCGGTTTCGGCTCCATCATTGGTTACATAGCATTCACCATGTTCATAGGGATTAAGTGTTCCTGGATCAACATTAATGTAAGGATCTAGCTTCTGAATAGTAGTACGATAACCTCTTGATTGCAGAAGTTTCGCGAGTGAAGCTGCAATGATACCTTTACCCAAAGATGAAGTAACTCCTCCCGTAACGAAAATATATTTTGTAGACATGGTAAACTTTCTTTTACGGGGCATAAAGGTACGAACTTTGACTCGAGCGGTAGCTATAAGTTGCGTATCTTTTGGAATAAATATAGAATCATGAAAAGACGTTCGTTTCTGGCTAAAACTCCTTTAGCCGTTGCCGCAGGCGCCACATTCACAAATTCACTTGCACAAGAGCATAGACCTAAGCGACCAAAAGATTACAAGTTAAAGCATTCGGTTGCCCGTTGGTGTTTATCTCAATATTCTCTCGAAGAAATTCTACCTCGGTTGAAAGAACTGGGTATTTATTCAATTGATCTTATAGGTCCGAATGAATTTGAGGTATTAAAAAAACATGATTTTCACTGTAGTATGTGTGAAGGCGCAGCTATCAGCTTAACCGAAGGATGGAACCGTTTAGATCTGCATGAAGAGCTGATTAAACGGTACAAAGAGGTGATTCCGAAAGTAGCAGATGCCGGATTTACCAATCTGATTTGCTTTAGCGGAAATAGAAACGGAATGGATGATTATGTAGGCCTTGAAAATTGCGCTCAAGGATTAGAACAAATACTCCCTATGGCTGAAAAATATGGAGTAGTCATACAAATGGAGCTTTTCAACCAAATCAATCACCCCGATTATATGGCTGACTCAAGCCTATGGGGAATTAGTCTTTGTAGACGATTAGGAACAGAGAATTTTAAGCTACTGTACGATATCTATCATATGCAAATTCAAGAAGGCAACATTATCGATTCGATCAGCAAATACCATTCTTATTTCGGACATTATCATACTGCAGGGGTACCAGGAAGAAATGAAATTGAAGAAAGCCAAGAGTTAAATTATGCGGCGATCATGAAAGCGATTCATCAAACCGGATTCAATGGTCACGTTGCTCAAGAATTTATTCCCTTGCGTGAAGATCCGTTTGTGTCACTTGAAAAGGCGGTCACTATTTGTGAGCAACTCCTCCTCTAGTGGGTAGTCTCTGAGAAGTAGATACAATTCACAAGAATCCTCATTCTCAATCGAATATTCCTCGACACCATCGAGCTCTGCCTTTTCAATTAGTTCTGCCTCTAATAGCTTGTATGCCTCAGGACGCAATTGCTTCTCAGTTTCTAATAAATAGTCGCAAAACCAGTGCTCTGAGATTCTTCTCCAAGGTTTAATTTGCTCGGCAGGAACCTCGGGGTCGATTGAAGTAATTTCAAGATTTGAGAACCTTGCTAGACGATACCAAACGTTCTGAAAATCATCGTTTCCAAAAGGGCGATAATCTAGCGAAGAAGCACTGTAAGCCTGTGGTTGAACGACTTCATCTGTTTTTTCAACTATTAATCGAAGTAAAAAATCAAAGCTAAGATCAAAAGCTCTAGCGGTTATAACCTCGGGTACATAGCCGCGATCGTTGAAGAATCGATCTACAAACTCTTCTGAAGGAAGACCGTATACTTCTGGGTACGAAAATTCCAGATTAGAAAGATGGATCGGATCAATTTCTTGTTCCGTATAAATAGAGGAAGGTGTGGTAGAAAACATCCTCATACTTTTCACCGGTTCAGATTCAATACCGCTTAAAATAGAGCTGACTGAAGCTCCCAAAGCAGCATTTTTAGTCTCTAAAAAGGTCCAGTTAGGGATAATAGAATCGACAATAGTATCTCTAAAAGTTTGCACACTTTCAAGAGAAACATTCTTATAAAGTGGGATTTGTTCAGCCTCAACAAAAGTTGATTTTATCTTTTCAACAATTGCCTGATGTCCATTGTCTGCCACCACGAAAACACGTTCTCCACGATACTGCGACAAGGCATAATTAATCATATCGTCACGCAGCTCACTCTCATCTGGAACACCAAAATACACCTGACCTTTTAGTCCTTCTTCTGGCGACATTAGTGGTGCAAGAATAGGAATAGAATCTACTTTGTTAGCATTTACAAAGGATCTAAAAACTCTGGGACTTAAAGGCCCTATTACCGCCTCGGGTAGAATCGAATCTCTAGAGAAAATAGTATCTACAACAGCGGTACTGAGCTCCGTATCATAGGTTTTTAGAGAAACGCTCACGCCCATTTTTGAAAGAGAATCTAGGGCATAGGTAAGACCCTCATAAAATTCTAGAGCCACTCTCATGTCTCTACGAACCTGCATTAATCGATTCAGACTCAAGGTGTCAATTTGACCATTAGGAATCACAATACTATCTCCAGAGATAGAATCTATATCTATTCGGTCCTCGAATGGAACAAGATCTTTTCTAAATGGCAATAAAACCGCAAGATTTAGAGTAGATTTTTTGAGTTGGAGTGTTTTTAAATCAGCTATGGTATCCTTCTGAATAATCGTATCGAGATTCATCTCAACATTCTGATCCATAATAGTTTCAGACACCACTCTTTCGACGGTGGGGGCTGGATTCTTTTTCCTTGATCGTTTCAACCACTGAGCATCTGCTTCAGTACTAAAAACAAATAGTATGAATCCGATTAAAACAAGAATATTCTTACTTCTTACTCCCATTCAATAGTTGCAGGTGGTTTTGAACTGATATCATATACCACTCGATTCACTCCTTTTACTCTATTTATAATTTCATTAGAAACTTCTTGTAAAAACGGATAAGGTAGATCTACCCAATCCGCAGTCATTCCGTCAGTGCTTTCTACGGCACGAAGGGCAACACATCGTTCATAGGTTCGTTCATCCCCCATAACACCAACACTTTGGACGGGTAACAAGATTACACCTGCCTGCCAAACCCGATCATACAACCCATGTCGTTTTAACGCTCCAATAAAAATTGCATCAGCCTCTTGCAATAGACTTACCTTTTCTGCAGTAATATCTCCAAGAATTCGAATAGCTAATCCAGGACCAGGAAATGGGTGACGACCAATTAAATCCTCAGGCATATTCAAACTTCTACCTACTCGACGTACTTCGTCTTTAAATAACTTCTTTAAGGGTTCTACCACCTTTAGTTTCATATAATCAGGTAACCCACCAACGTTGTGATGGCTTTTAATGGTAGCCGATGGGCCGCCAGTTGCAGAGACCGATTCGATCACATCTGGATAGATTGTTCCTTGAGCTAACCACTTCGCTCCCTCAACCTCTTTAGACTCATCATCAAATACATCAACGAAAATCTTGCCTATGGCTTTTCGCTTTTTCTCAGGATCACTAATTCCTGCTAACGCATCTAAGAAGCGATCTGAAGCATCTACCCCTTTTACATTAAGACCAAATCCTTTGTACTGTTCAAGAACCTCTTCAAACTCGTTTTTACGAAGAAGCCCGTTATTAACAAAAATACAATGCAAGTTTGAACCAATAGCTTGATGGAGAAGTAAGGCTGCCACCGAAGAGTCAACACCACCCGAAAGACCTAGAATCACTCGATCGTCTCCTAATGTTTCTTTTAGCTCAGCTACGGTTTCTTCAACAAACGCATCTGGTGTCCAGTCACCGGTAAAGCCGGCAATATCCATTAGGAAATTTGAAATTATTTGAGTCCCCTGCGTAGAATGATATACCTCGGGGTGGAACTGAATTGCGTAGGTCTCTTCATTCTGGAAGCGATAGGCCGCATTTTTCACATCGGCAGTACTTGCAAGACAAATTGCTCCTTCTGGTAATTCTGTAATCGTATCAGAATGGGACATCCACACTTGAGAATCAATTTCAATACCTTTCAAAAAAGCATCATCAGAATGAATCGTTTTAAGATTTGCTCTACCATATTCACGAATGCTTGATGCCTCAACCTTACCACCATAATGTGCCGCCATAAATTGAGCACCAAAACAAACTCCCAAAAGGGGCATTTTACCTTTTATTTTTGAAAGGTCAGGCCTAGGAGCATCTTCAGAACGAACTGAATGTGGAGATCCCGAAAGAATCACCGCCTTGTATGGGCTTAGGTCTTCAGGGGCCTTGTTAAAGGGTATAATTTCTGAGAAAATGTTGAGTTCGCGAACTCGTCTTGCGATGAGCTGTGTGTATTGCGAACCAAAATCGAGGATAAGTACTTTTTGATGCATGGGCAAAAATAGTCAAATGACAAACGGCCGCAAGGCGATTTGAAGTATTTTTAACGAATGAAATTAACAGCTTTTACCGCTGCCGAAGATTTTGCAACCTACTGTGCTAAATCACTGAAGGAGGCTCCCAAACGCCGCAAATCCGCTTTTAAATATTTTAGCCTTAACACCATAACATCGGTAGATGGCGTTCTTTATCCACAAAGTAGGATGGTCGTTTTACGTGAAGTATTCGAAAACTTTGACTTTCATATTTATACAGACTCGCGAACCGAAAAAGTAGTTTCTTTAAAATCGCATAGGGAAGCCTCTGCACTTTTTTATGACCCTAAAAAAATGATTCAAATTCGTCTCGAGGGAATCTTAGAAAAGGTTGAAGATTCTAAGAATTATTTTGAAAGCCTAAGCGAAACCCAAAAAAAAGACTATCGAACCAAAATGGCACCAGGAAGCCAGGCAGATTCATTCAATACTCTACATGAAGGAGAAGGCGGGTATTTTCAAATTTTAAAATTTCATGCGCAGCGATTCGACCTTGTTCAATTGCACTCAGAAGGACATCGTAGAGTAAAAGGCTCTTTAAACCTCAAAGGCGCTATAGATAGTCTTTACTGGGTAACTCCTTAAGCATCCCATTCTACAACGACAAACTTTCCTTGAATCGAATCCGATTCCTGAATGAGCTTATCAATGAGCGCATTACCCCGCTGATTGTAGAAAAATGAAAAATTTTCAATGCGCTCTTGATTTCCCCCTAAGGGCTTAATGATGTCGTACAGCTTTGCTATTCTTGAAACATGGTCTGACAAAACTCGTTTCTGAGCTTTTAGCAATCGTTTTTCAAGTTGTTGTAAACCCTTTTTCTGCTTTTGCTCTTGAGCATTCACCGCTCCCTCAAAGCTTTTATCGGTTTCACGCGCAATTTGACGAAGTCGAATGAACTGATCCTCGAGTAATTGGTGTGCTGGGGTAAAATCCAAATCAATATTAGATACTCTACGAATCTCAAAATTAATTAGGGCGTCTTTCGACTTGAAAAAATGAACCCAATCTAAATCTAACGCTTTACTCTTTTTAACGGTTTTTTGATCAACCAATAAAAATGAATTTCTCGCTATAAGTATTGGAAATCGGAGGTTGGCCGACTCAAATGTAGTCTTTAATTGTAGCCAATACGAAAGCTCACCACCCCCGCCAATGTAAGCTAGATTGGGAAGTATCGTTTCTTGATAGAGCGGACGCAAAAGTACATTAGGAGATATTCTTTCAGGATGCGTCTGAATCTCTTCGAAAAGGTCTTTTTTAGTCCATCGCATGCTATGATCGACTAAGGTATAAGTATCTGTTCCCTCTTTAAGGATACGGGTTCGCTTATTTTCTTCTAAGTAAAATAAGTTGATTTCTCGGGGGTTCACCTGTATCGGATAACCCTTCGCCTCTAGCCTAGTATTTTGTTCGCCTACCTCTATAGCTGAAAAACCAGTTTCTAATTCTTTTGACCATAAATGGGTCGCCAATCCCTTAAGATCTTTACAATCCGCATCGATGACCACCAATCCTTTATCCCCAAAAAGTTGATGAACTAGTTTTCGAGTAGCCTCTGAAAGAGATCTTTCCTTGTAAGCACTTACTAACAGCGCATTCAATTCATCGTTAAAGGGAGCTGAAGGATACTGTCCAATTAAAGCTTTAATTACTGATGCGATACCTGCTGTAGAGAAACGTCCGACCGCACCCTCTTGCTCACTTTCCCAAACAAACTTTTTGCCTTCGCTAAAAAAGTGATTAATCTCTGCAAAATCGTGATCCTCAGTGGCCATCCAATAAACAGGAACAAAGTGACAGTCTGTAAACTGGGTGTTTAGGTATTCACTTAATGAAATAACATGTGCAATTTTATAAAGAAAATACAGGGGACCCGTCGCAAGATTTAATTGATGACCCGTAGTAATGGTATAGGTATTTTCTCGGGACAAAGAAATAATCTGGTTGCTTGTTATCTCTGAGGAAAAGCCTTGGTACTGTCGCTTCAGACTTGCTACTAAGACCTCACGCTTCGACTTTGAAAATTGAACCTTTTCGATTTGATTTTTAAATCCATCGAGATTTGCCTGTTCTCCATAAAAATCAGATGAAAGTTCACCAGACAAATAGTCCTTGACTAAGGAGTTGAAAAAAGGAATATCGGTAAAATCAAATGTGGTGTTCGCCATAAAGATCACAACAGTGAAGGGTAAAGATACGGACTAATTTTTGTAGCTTTTCGGTCTCAAAATAGATTTAAAATGTTCAAAAACCTCTTCGTTATTTTAGGAGCTATCTCCTTTTCCTTCGGACAGATTCAGTCCCCTTCAGAATTCTTAGGATATGAACTGGGCGATTCATTCACTAGACATTACAAAGTAGTGGAATACTATCAGCAACTCGCAGCCGCCGACCCCGATCGAGTAGTGCTTGAACAATATGGTGAAACCAACGAAGGAAGACCCCTTTATCTTGTTTTTCTGGGAAGCAAAGACATTATTTCAAATCGTGAGTCGATCAGAGAAAATCATCTAAAAAGTTTAGTTGGAGAATCCACTAACGACCATTCGATTGTATGGCTGAGCTACAATGTTCATGGTAATGAAAGCGTGAGTACCGAGGCCTCAATGAAAACCGCTTTTGAATTACTTACCGCAAAACGCGAATACCTTGAAAATACATTGGTCATTATCGATCCTTGTATCAACCCTGACGGGAGAGATCGTTATGTGAATTGGTACAACCAAACTAAGAATAATAGAATTCAACCTGACCCTAACAGTGCAGAACACTTCGAACCTTGGCACTCTGGAAGAACCAATCATTATGTCTTTGATTTAAATCGCGACTGGGTGTGGATGACTCAAGTCGAAAGTCAGGCAAGATTACCCCAATACCAGAAGTGGCAACCGCAAATTCATGTCGATTTTCATGAGCAGGGTGTTGACCAACCGTATTACTTTGCACCAGCAGCAGAACCACTACACGAGGTAATCACCGATTTTCAAAAGCAATTTCAGGATGAAATCGGCCGCAATCATGCCAAGTACTTCGATGCGAATGGATGGTTATACTTTACCAAAGAACGATTTGATTTATTGTATCCGAGTTATGGTGATACTTATCCCACCTACCATGGGGCAATTGGTATGACTTATGAACAAGGCGGAAGCGGAAGAGCTGGTCTAGCCATTCGAAACAGCGAGGGAAATCTACTTACCCTTAAAGATCGCATCGCTCATCACTTTACTACTGGGATTTCAACCGTAGAAATGGCTTCAAAAAACGGAGGACGTCTTCAGAAAGAAATGGCCAATTTCGTAAAAGAAGGGCTTAACGACCCAAAAACCTATGTACTTAGTGGGAGTGCTGATAACCTTAAAGCATTAACTCAGTTACTCGAAAAACATCAAATCACCTATGGTCGAGGAAAAGGAAGTCTGGTTAGTGGATATGATTACCGTACGCAAACCCAAAAGCGAATAAAGGCAGATGAAAACAGTTTAATCATACCTGCTGGTCAAGTAAAAAACAAATTGATTCATGTTTTATTCGAACCTAATACCAAGTTAAATGATAGTATTACCTACGATATCACCGCTTGGTCTCTTCCATTCGCCTATGATGTGAATGCACTTCTCTCGTCAAAAAAAGTACCCTTTAGCAAGACAGAATCTGTACATACACCAACTCCAATCTCAAAAGACGCCTATGCTTATGTGATGGATTATCAAGGATTTGCAAGTCAAAAAGCACTTGCCGCCCTTTTAGATCGAGGAATGACTATCAGAACAAGCTACAGTGACTTTAAAGTGGATGGAGCTTCTTTTCATGCTGGAGCAAGTATTTTGTTAGCCGCAGAGAATACAAATCTCGAAGATACCCTGGCTCAAATCAGTAAAGAATTTGAAGTAGACTTCAAGGGAGTTTCTACCGGATTTGTAGATAGCGGTAAAGACTTTGGTTCGCCTTCAGTTGAAAAAACAAAGGCCGTTAAAGTAGCCCTATTCAAAGGCGAAGGCATTTCTTCATACAACTTTGGAGAATGGTGGTACTTCTTAGAAAACGATCTGAACTACCCGGTTACTGTATTAAATACAGAATATCTAAGGTATTATGATCTCGACAGTTATGATGTATTGATTATGCCAGATGGTAATTATCGCAACTTTGATGACAATACTTTAAACACCATAGAACAATGGATTAGTAGTGGAGGAAAACTTATTGCTCAATCAGGAGCGTTAGGTACCTTAAGTCGCCAGGGTAACTTTAATATCAAGACCAAAGAAAGAAATAGACCTAGCACCGACCCATTACTTCCTTATGAACTACAAGAAAGAGAGGGGATTAAGAATTACATTACAGGGGCAATTTTTAAAACAAAGGTGGATACAACTCACCCAGTGGCTTATGGATATGATTCCAACTATTATGGTTTAAAATTAAATTCAAATGCCTACGAATTACTACCCTCTGGCAATCTTGCTAGCTTTGAATCTGACACGACCCCTATTGCGGGATTTGCAGGATCTAATACGCTAGAACCACTCTCAAACAGTTTATTTATAGGTGCCGAAAACCACGGGCGAGGTAATGTGATTTACTTTACCGAAAACCCGGTCTTTAGAGGATTTTGGTATGGAGCAAAAAGATTCGTGGCAAATGCAATCTTCTTTGATTTTTAATCACGCCCTATTTTAAAATATAAAAAAAGGGGCCTCGGCCCCTTTTTTTATCTTGTTATTCTTTTTACTATTCGGTCGTTTCCGCTTCGAGTGCCTCTTTTAAGGTTCCCGAATTCAACAAAAGATTATACCAAGAAAGTATTTTCTTCATATCGCTGGCATAAACTCGGTCTTCATCGTAATTCGGCAGTATAGAAAAGAAGTATTCTTCCAGTGCTAGTTTATCGGCTTTTGGACTAACTGAAGTCTCTTTACCCTCCTCTTTTTTGTGAATGGCTTCAAAAACTTCCAAAAGAGGAACCTCTCTATCGAGTGCATAAATCGCGATCTCTGACAACACACTTACCTTCGCCCGAATGGATACGGTAAGACGCTTTTTATCCACTAATGATTCGCCTACGAACCCTCCTTTAGTTTGAGCGATTAATTCATATAAACCTGGTTTTCCTCCAATTGCAATAATTTTCTCAAGTGCCATAGCTACTTATCTCTTTTTAGGTTGGTAATACTTCATGCGATAATCGGCCTGAACTTGTCCGCGCGATATCTTTTCTAATTTTCCTTTGACTAATCTTTTCTTTAGTGAAGACAGCTTATCTGTAAATAAAATTCCTTCAATATGATCGTATTCGTGCTGGATGATGCGAGCAGGTAAACCGAAATAATTCTCGGTATGCCACTGCATAGACTCATCTTGATAACGTATCGTTAACTCATCCTTTCGAACAACATCCTCTCGAATATCTGGGATACTCAAACAACCCTCTGTAAAGCTCCAAGATTCTCCTGTTTCTTCAATGATAGTCGCATTGATAAATACTTTCTTAAAAGTTTTTAATACCTCTCGCTCTTCATCGGTTGCGTCCTCATCCTTTGCAAAAGGGGATCCATCGATGACAAATAAACGAATCGATTTACCAATTTGAGGTGCTGCTAATCCTACACCTTCGGCGTTATACATGGTTTCCCACATATCAGAAATTAAAGTCTCTAAACCTTCATAATCAGCAGAGATTTCTTTGGCTTTCCTTTTTAATACAGGATCTCCGTAGGCTACAATAGGATAAATCATAATGTTCTATCTAAGTAAGATTGTAAAAGTATCGTTGCACTTATACGATCGATTAGTGTTTTGTCTTGTCTTTTCTTTTTTGACATTCCAGATTGGGCGATGCTTTTAGAAGCTAGTTTCGATGTGAATCGTTCATCTTGCCATGTAATTTTGAATCCAGACTTTTCAATTTTATCTGCCAGTTGTTCGATAAATAGCATAGACTCTGAAGGAGTTCCGTCCATTTGAGTAGCCTTACCGATTACAATCAGCGACACCTTTTCTTCTTTATTTAACTGAATCAGTTTTTCTATCAACTGTTTAGATTCAATCGTTTCTAGAGAAGAGGCAATACCTAGGCCCTTGTAGGCTGTGGCAATTCCTGTTCTAACAGAACCAATATCAAGTCCTAAAATTCGCTCCAATGGTGAAATTTGCAACAAAAATAGGTCAAATTGAAAAGTCCTATCCCTAGAAGCTATCTTATCTTTGCAACAAAATTACAAGAATCATGGAGACACTAAGACCTATCATTGAATCTGCTTGGGAAAATCGAGAATTACTCAAGGAGTCTGCTACTCAAGAAGCTATTAGAAATGTCATTACAGCAATTGACAATGGAGAATTGCGCTGTGCAGCACCAGAAGGTGATCAGTGGGTGATTAATGAATGGGTTAAAAAGGCCGTGGTTTTATACTTCCCTATTCAGCAAATGGAAGTTTTAGAGGCGGGTATCTTTGAATATCACGATAAAATGCCTCTTAAAAGAGGATATAAAGAAAAAGGTATCCGAATTGTACCTAATGCCGTAGTTCGTCACGGGGCTTACGTAGCTTCAGGAACTATTCTAATGCCCAGTTATGTAAATATCGGAGCATATGTAGATAGCGGTACTATGGTAGATACGTGGGCTACTGTAGGTTCATGTGCACAAATCGGAAAGAACGTTCACCTCAGCGGAGGAGTCGGGATTGGTGGTGTCTTAGAGCCGCTTCAGGCTAGCCCTGTAATCATAGAGGACAATGCTTTTATTGGATCTAGATGTATTGTAGTAGAAGGAGTTCGAGTAGGTAAAGAAGCCGTTCTAGGCGCTAACGTTGTACTTACCGCATCAACAAAAATCATTGATGTTACCGGAGATGAGCCTGTGTTCTATCAGGGAGAAGTGCCTGCTAGAAAGGTGGTAATTCCTGGAACTTACACCAAGTCATTCCCTGCCGGAGACTACGGCGTTTCTTGCGCGCTGATCATCGGTGAAAGAAAAGAAAGTACCGACAAAAAGACCTCGTTGAATGATGCGCTCCGCGAATACGGAGTATCGGTTTAATTAGGAGCGAATCCCATAAGGAGTAAAAGTCGATTTAGAACGAATCGTCTCATCCCTGATCGCTCGATTCTTGCGAAGAGACTCTGGGGTCTTATACCCTCTCTTGTGATCTAAATGTATGCAGACCGCGCTGTAACGAATCTGTATACCCTTCACTCCTTTATTCATTAAACGTTCTCCAAGCTCCCGGTCTTGGCCACCGTATTGCATACGCTCATCAAAACCATTGGCTTCTATTATATCTGAAAGCCAACCCGAAGCGTTGTGTCCATTCCAGGTCGCCTTAGTTGGAGTGATCCAGTTTAAAAAGTCGGCCAATTTTCCGGTGGCAGTTAACTTTAAATCTTTTCGAGATGAGGGAACACCATTCTCTTTTAACCATGAACGATTAAAGCATATAGAACTGGTTATGTCAGCAATTTGTATTGCTTTAGAGGTAGTCATGGGCAACATAAAATATCCGCCAGATAAAAAATGACCTGGTTTTCTTCGATCGTAGTGCACTTGAAGAAAGTCAGGTCGAGGAATACAGTCTCCATCGGTCATCACTACATAATTCCCTCGGCAGGCCTTCAAAGCCTTATTTAAAATTCGAGACTTCTGAAACCCTTCATCTTCTTGCCAGACATGAACAATGGGATAGGTTAGTTTCTTTGATAAATCATCAATTAGGGCCTTGGTCTTTGGGCCAGAACCATCATCCGCAATAATGAGTTCAAAGTTTTGATACGTTTGGGTCTCGAAGCCCCAAAGTACCTTTTCAAGCCACTCCTCGGCATTATAAGTGCTGACAATTACAGAAATTTCTAATGAATCCATCGGATGTAAAAATAGGAAAGTCTTTACTTTGCTAAACCCTATCTATGAAACTAAAAGAATACATTCCTTCATCACTGCAGAGTTGGAGACTCGGTAAAAAGCCTGCTAGCGGTATGTTAGAGGGTAAAAAGAGAATTCCCGTGGTTGCATCGGTAAAGTCTTTTGAACCGAGACTACACTTAGTGCACCTGGCGATCCGATCGATTTGGAACGATGAAGTAGTTCCTCAGCATACCATCCTAGTTTTACACCAAAAGCATCGAGAAAGTCTTCCAAATTCAATCAAGGAATTGGAAAAAGCAGGGCTTGAGATCATCTTTGTGGATAGCGATCGATCACATTTCAAGTTATTGGGGGCTTTGTCTGTTCATACCACAATGCCAGTGGTAACCTTTGACGACGATGTTCTTTACCAAAAGAATTGGTTAAATACCTTATATCAAACACATCTTCAATCTCCCGATCAGGTAGTCGCCCTACAAACGCGTATTATTAGTCGTTCGAAAAACGGTGATTGGCTTCCTTATAAGGATTGGCCTACCTCCTATCGAAATCAGCAGTCCTCTGTAGCTACCCTTCCTATCGGCGGTGCAGGCGTTCTTTATCCAACAAATTTCAACACACCAGAACTTTCAGATATTGAACTCATCGAAAGGTTGTGTCCCAAGGCAGACGATTTATGGTTTAAAACTATGGGATTATTAAGAAATTTCAAGGTCATAATGCCGAAGGTTTTGCCCCAGTCTGCTTTACCGATTATCGGCAGTCAAACGGTTTCTTTAGGCAAAGAAAACATCAAAGAAGATCGTAACCGATCCCAATGGATTGACCTCTGCAAACACTTTAATCTGAAAATTTAAGTGGTACCTTTGCATGGCTTTAACTCTTTATTGAAGCAAGCAAAATTAGATTTACAGAATCACACAAAAGGCTGATTTGAATCAAAAACACTTACATATTCGTGAAGCAATATCGCATCCTATTTTTAAACAAGTAGGTGATATTGCTGATGCTCTTAGTGTTGAATGTTACGTCGTAGGTGGATTTGTTCGTGATTATCTGCTTAGAAGGTCTTTGCCTTCTGACATCGATTTTGTCACCGTAGGTAGCGGTATTCAATTAGCCAAAGAAGTCGCGAAAAATTTAAAAGGCGAACCAAAAGTCTCCACCTTCAAGACCTACGGTACCGCAATGATTAAATACGACGGGCTTGATTTAGAATTTGTAGGTGCTCGCAAAGAGAGCTATCAGCGTAATTCTAGAAATCCAATCGTAGAAGACGGAAGCCTTGAAGATGACCAAAATCGTCGAGATTTTACGATTAATGCGATGGCGATTTGTCTCAACAAGGATCGATTTGGGGAATTGGTAGATCCTTTTGGAGGAGTATCAGATTTAAATGCTAAGTGCATCAGAACACCTCTTGATCCTGACATCACATTTAGCGATGATCCTCTGCGGATGATGCGTGCAATTCGATTTGCTTCTCAACTCAATTTTGAAATTGACCTCCCTACACTCGAATCGATTAAAAGACAATGTGAGCGTATTGATATCATTACCAAAGAGCGTATTGTAGTAGAACTCAATAAAATCCTACTCAGTGATCGACCCTCTATCGGCTTGGGCCTACTTAAGGACACCGGATTATTGAAACGATTAATTCCAGAACTTACGGCCCTTGAGGGAATCGAAGAAATCGAAGGAAAAAAGCACAAAGATAACTTTTGGCACACCCTCGAAGTAGTGGACAATATGGCACAATTAAGTTCAGATTTATGGCTTCGTTGGGCAGCCTTATTACACGATATCGGAAAGGCACCAACCAAACGATTTGACAAAAAAATTGGATGGACCTTTCACGGACACGAATTCGTAGGTTCCAAAATGGTGTACCGTCTATTTAGGCGACTGAAAATGACTCTAGGTGACCCGATGAAGAGAGTTCAAAAACTCGTTCTCATGAGCTCTAGACCTATCGTTATATCTGAAGATTACGTTACTGATTCAGCGGTCCGTAGGTTGATCTTTGACGCTGGTGAAGATCTAGAAGGCCTTATGACTTTGTGTGTTTCAGACATCACCACTAAAAATCCCCGCAAGCAAGACAGATACAAGAGGAATTTCGAAATCGTAAAAGAAAAAATAAAAGAAGTCGAAGAGCGAGATCGCGTAAGAAACTTTCAACCACCAGTTAGCGGTGAACTGATTATGAAAACGTTCGACATTGGACCAAGTCGCGAAATCGGTTTATTGAAAGAGGCCTTAAAGGAGGCCATATTAGAGGGTGAAATACCCAATGAATTCGAAGCAGCCTATAAACTAATGATTAAAAAAGCAGAGGAACTTGGATTAAAACCTGTGAAGCAGTGAATCGAAATCGAAAACTAGCCATCGCTACCTTATTAATCATTTATTTGGTAATCGCCGCTGGAGCCATCGTAAGGATGACCGGGAGCGGGATGGGATGCCCTGATTGGCCTAAGTGCTTTGGACACCTTATACCCCCTACCAATGAAGCAGAACTCCTATGGCAAGCGAATACTTCCTATGAGCGAGGACAAGTAATTATTAGAGAAAATCACTTAGAAGTAGCCCTTAAAGATTTTAAATCCGCCGAAGTCTATGAAGGATCTAATTGGGAGAATTACGAAAAACATGATTACGCTGCTTTTAATCCATGGCACACATGGATCGAATATATTAATCGACTTCTCGGAGCTTTAGCTGGGTTAAGCACACTGTTACTATTCTTGAGTAGTTGGTTAACTAGGCCTAAACGAACCGACCTTCGATGGCTTAGTACGGTACTGCTAATTGGGATATTATTTCAAGCCTGGCTTGGGGCAACAGTAGTTTACTCAGTACTCAATCCTTTTCGAATCAGCCTACATATGTTTATGGCACTAGTGCTCGTCGCTATACTTTTCATCTACTATGAAAAAACGATTGAGCGCAAACTGTTTGGTCAGCCTTCCCTTTTAGGAAAGTACCTGTTAGCGGGTTTCGTTTTAACGCTTATCCAAGTTCTTATGGGAACTCAGGTTCGTCAATACGTAGATTCCTCAAAAGAACAAATAGGGAGTACTTTCTTTAGCCTTCAAGGAGCTGAAACCCTTTTATTTTACATACATCGCTCGTTTTCTATATTGGTAATTCTATTTCACCTATGGATTTACAACCGAATTCGAAAGAGTCACCCAAGCTTATTGAAAACTCAGCAAATCATCCTGGCACTTATCGCAATTTCTGTGCTTAGTGGAGTAATCATGTATTATTTTGATTTCCCGTTTTCAACTCAACCCATTCACCTCGTAATTGCTTCCATATTATTCGGATTTCAGATCTATATTTGGCTCCGCTCGTACAGAAGTACTATCAAAACTGTTAATTAACCATTGCTATGATCTATAAAATTCGTGCTATTCTTGATGATCAAACTGATGTGTTCAGAGATATTGCTATCTCGAGTGAAAGCACCCTTGAAGATTTGCATAATTCGTTGAGTCAAGCATTCGGGTTTGACGGAATTGAGATGGCAACCTTTTATGGTTGTGACCAGGAGTGGAATCAAGGTCAAGAATATCCAATCGTTGATTTAGGATTTGAAGATGACACAGTTCTAATGAGAGATACTCCTATCAGTAGCATTCTCACTACAGATCACCCGAAACTTATCTACATCTATGATTTGCTGCAAATGTGGACCTTCTTTGTAGAGCTAGCCGCAGTAGAAAACGATGAATCATCTATAGATTTACCGCAGCTACTATTTAGTTTCGGAGAACTACCCTCAGAAGCTCCTGAAAAACAATTTAAAAGCGAAAAAGGATCTTCAGAGGATGACTTTTACGGAGATGATGACGAATTCGGTGATGAATTTGATGATTTTTCTGATTATTCAGACGCTGATTACGACGATTACCACTAATTATGTTCAATTTATACAACGCCCAATTTCAAGGCCTTGTCTTACACAGGGTCGGTAATAAAAACAGAAATGAACCGCTTCAACTATCTGCAAGTCCGCTTCGATTAGACGACGAGATTTCAGGTTTGCTTAAAAGCTATTTCTTTACCCCTTTTACCCAAAGAGAAGAAAACTATTTCCACTTCACACACGAAGCAGATTTAGAGTTCAACCCTATTTATAATGCAGCGAAAAGTATTTTCAACAGCCCAGAAAGTTTACAAGAACAAAGCGTTGCTATAGCCACTCATCTCTACGGACAATCAAATCACCCTCACATTAACAGCGGAGAACTTTATGTAGCCCTCTTCGAGGATGTGCTCATCGATAAAGAAAAAGTCAGTGCTATAGGTATATTTAAAAGTGAGGTTAAGCAAGACTTTTTTGAATTCGATTGGGACCAAGAGAATCTAAACATTTCAGTCCGCAAGGGAATTTCAGTTCAAAAACTAGACAAAGGCTGTCTGATTTTCAATACGGGAGAAGAACATGGTTACAAAGTTTTATCGGTCGATCGAAATCGATACGATGCGAAGTACTGGCCCGAAGACTTTCTATCCATAAGTGCACTTAAAGACGAAAACTTTCAAACCAAAAATTACCTCAAATTCTGTAAGGACTTCGCAAAAGAAGTGATTTTACCCACTGAAGATAAACAACAAGAAGTGCTCTTCTTGAATCGCGCAGTGAATCACTTTGCTTCAAGAGATCAGTTCGAAGAATCGCATTTCTTAAACGATGTGTTAGAAAATCCTGAGCTTATCCCAGAGTTTAAAAACTACAAAGTCAATAAGGGTCCTAAATACAGTATTGAAGACGTTTCTGAATTTCCGATTGCCAACAAAGCAGTCAGCGATATCCGTAAGAAATTCAAGAACGAAATTCATTTAGACACTAACATTCATATTAAACTGGATTTCATCAATCCTGAGTCGGCTGAAAAATTTGTAGAAAAGGGTTGGGACGAAGAGCGTCAGATGTACTACTATCTCGTTTATTTCAACCGTGAAACTAAAAGTTAGAGCGTTTTAAGATCTCTGTAATTTCGAGTAACAAAATCTAAAGCTGCACTTAGGATTGCTCCCATGCTATTGGCCTTACTAAAAGTAGAGTCTTTAGTTAATTCAAAAATCTGACTCTTTAAGTTATTAACGTGCGCATCGGTAGAAAGTGTATCTGTCATCGCAGCACTTAGCAATCGTTTGATTTGCTCTTCTGAACCTAATGCGCGCTTGGCAATCAGCGATCGCTCTTCGCGTTTGTATTGATCTACAGAATCCTTTTTTAAATACGTTTTGATCAGATCAATCATTTTTTGATTCTCAGGAAAGAACTGAGGTCGATATACTTTAAGGTCTCCCTCAAAATTTTGTTGATCGAAATCAATTGCTCGAATTTTATGAATCACACTGTCAAAATCATGCACAGGGATTACAACATAATTATAGGAACGCATATCTCCTAATAATCGAATCATACAGCGTTCATTAAACTTTACAAATTCCTTGGCTAATTGTGCCTTCTGACGATCACTACACTGGGGTAAGTATTGCTTTAAAAAAACATCTCCCGGTATTCCTGCAATATGCTCTTCGATAAGCGTATCTCGAGAAACCAAGAAATGTAAATTGTAAGGAGAAAGTATATGTTCGATCTCAAGACCGTAGACTCGAGAAGCATCCGAGCGCTTGACATAAAAATAGGTGTAGTTATCATTTAAGATGTTTCGTACCTTAATTCGAAATGGTTTTGAATTTCCGAAGGTGCAATAATCAATAGCATCGATACTTAAATGTTGAAAAATCTGGTGGCTACCATCAGAATGAAGCGTAGAATATATCTGTTTTAAAGCATTGTTGATTTCTTCGCTCTCAGATTCTTCGTAATACACGCGAACCCACAAAGTGTCTTCATCATGAAGGTCATAAACCGTAACTGACCCCTGAAAACGCAATAAATCATCATAGTGTATAGGGAGGCTGACTCTTCGATTGTAACGTCTTAAATAAGCCGCAAGTATCGGTGAAATTGGATAATTAGGCTTCTTTAAAAGCATTTTGGGAGCATCAGACATAACCCGAATGTAACAATTATCAGAAAAAACGGTCATAAATTGTAGATCTATTTTAAAGCCTAACCATTCATGTCGAAAATTCTGCTCAAAGGAAATCAGCTCAATAAAAATTACGGAAGAGTTAGTGCGGTAACTAATCTGAGCTTCGAAATAAGAAAAGGTTCGGTTTATGGCATCCTAGGACCTAATGGTTCGGGTAAATCTACCACATTGGGTATCGTACTAAATGTAGTGAATGCCAGTTCTGGAAGTTTTGAATGGTTTGAAGGCACCCTAAGTACGAAAGAAGCTTTAAAGAAAGTCGGAGCGATCATTGAACGACCAAACTTCTATCCTTATATGAGCGCTAGAGAAAATCTGGAACTTGTTTGTCTCATTAAAGAAATTCCTAATTCTGCAGTACCTAAAGCATTAAAAGAAGTAGGTTTAGAAGATCGATCTGAAGATTTATTTGCCACCTTTTCATTGGGAATGAAACAGCGCTTAGCAATTGCCTCAGCCCTACTCAATGACCCTGAAATATTAATCCTTGATGAGCCGACCAACGGTCTAGATCCACAAGGTATTCATCAAATTAGAGTGCTCATTCAACAAATCGCATCGAAAGGAACTACCATACTTCTTGCCTCCCATCTACTCGACGAGGTGGAGAAAGTATGTGATCAAGTGATTATTCTACGAAAAGGAAAAAGTATTTACAGTGGCTCCGTAGAAGAGATGGGGAAATCAGGAGCCTATTTACTGATTGGTACCAGTCGAACAGAACAACTAGCTGAGCCTATTGAAAAGCACCCCGATATAGAAATTTTAGGAAAGGAAGGTAGCCTCTTAAAAATCAAAACCAATCATAGCCCTGAAAGCATCAATAAGTACTTCTCTGAACAAGGAATTTTCCTAAC
>JAAZVY010000030.1 GCA_018623195.1 Flavobacteriaceae bacterium
CTTTCGACCATTGTCCAATATTCCTCACTGCTGCCTCCCGTAGGAGTCTGGTCCGTGTCTCAGTACCAGTGTGGGGGATCTCCCTCTCAGGACCCCTAATCATCGTTGCCTAGGTAAGCCGTTACCTTACCTACTAGCTAATGATACGCATCGTCATCTCTATCCGAAATTCTTTAATTACTAAATCATGCGATAAAGTAATACTATGGGGTATTATTCCACGTTTCCATGGGGTATCCCCCAGATAGAGGCAGATTCGATACGCGTTCCGCACCCGTGCGCCGGTCGCCGGCGAGTGCAAGCACTCCCGCTGCCCCTCGACTTGCATGTGTTAGGCCTGCCGCTAGCGTTCATCCTGAGCCAGGATCAAACTCTTCATTGTTGAATCTTAAATAATTTATGACTAACAAATCACAGATCGACCCCGAGCATCTTAGTTTTAATTCTTTACGAATCTTACGCTTTTGTCATCTCAATATGTTCAAAGAACGTCACACTTACTACCACCTCTTTTCAGAGCTTCGGTTCACTTGCGTGATCATTTCAGTGTTTCAATGTTTGTGCTTTTGTTTCTCAAAGCGGGTGCAAATATAGGAACGATTATTTCTTCAATGCAAGCTTTTCGACAAAAAAAATTCAAAAAAATTCAAAGTTTTTTCTCGCCCCTATTTTAAAGCGAAAAGGATCAACAAGTTAGCTCAAAAAAGCGTGCGAAAAAAATTAATCGAAAAAATTCCAAATAAAGCCGAAACGCACCACTCCATCACGGTAGGGGTAGTTCGGCGCTGCGAAATAGTTGTTGTTAGAAACACTTGAATTGACATGTTGATAGGTTAAAAACAACCTCATAGTTCTAACTTTTGCATTGATGAATGCATCGACTAGGGGGTATCCGCCGATCATTTTTTCATTCTGAACGTAAAATTCTCCCAAAACAGGGTGATAGGCATCCGCATAAAAGGCATCAAAATAATGAGCCTTGACTCCGATTTGAGCAAACATTGCCTTTTCAAATAGCTCGGTACTATAATATAGAGTAGACCTCAATATAGCTTTTGGGACGTTATAATAAGATTCAGTAGCACCAGTTTCTTGAACACGAGCTCTTAAGTCAAGGGTCCATTTATTGTAATGTAGGGCACCTTGGTACTCTATATATTTAATTTCAACGGGAGAATCGGATACATGGGGACGAACAAGGGCCTCATCTGAACTAAGCACACCTCCTTCATCAATGGCTGCGAAGTAGGTGTAATTATCGATGCGGTCAAAGCCAGCCGTTAAACTCCCCCATCGATCTGTTTCTAATGAAGCAAATAAACGGTTATACTTAACTAAGGGTTGAGTGTTTTGACGATTCCAATGAAAAGGTTGGTAGTTGCTCGCATACCTAATCCTATTCAGAGAAGGCAAACGTTCTGATCGATTTAATCCGGCCTTCAAAGTCGCGGTTGAATCTAACGCAACTTTTACGACCGCATCAATATATAATCCTTGAGTCTCTTGTTTAAGAGGAATGCCAACTTCTGATCTAAGGTCAACGGATCCCCACTTACTATATAGTATACCTTCGGCACGTAGATCATTATATATAGTAGAACGATCTTGGGATAATTCCTCACTAAGGATCGTATCCTTTAAATACTGTCCGGTTTTAAGATAGCGCAATCGCGCACTAAGGGTACCTATACTTTTGTTGCTGAACTCTAATCCTCCACTTAGGTCGGTGCCATTAACCGCATGCTTATCATCGGTAGCTCCCGAATTTAAGGTCTCCCCAAAATCGGTGGTAACACTTGCCTGATTCATTTGAAAGTATCGGGAATCGTAATGGAATTCTTGCAGTGCGAATAACTGCTCTGTAATCTTATATCGCTGATTAATGTAATAAGCTCGTTGAACGATTCGATGGTTCATATCTGTAAGCCGCGTATCGATCAGTTTACGATCTCCAAATTGTGGATCCCCTGATTCAAATTGAGAAGCGGAGAAAAGAAGACCTCCATTTTCTTGTTGCTGGCCATCATGATAAGTGTAAAACCCTAAAAGTTGATAATCTTTATCCTTAGAAGTATAATTGAACGAGGTTTTAAAACTACCAGACTCCACTTCTTCATAGGCGTAATGGCCTTCAGAACGGTGACCTCGATAACCAATCATTAAATTAAGCTCCGGCGATAGATTGGTGGCTAAGAAGGCATCTGCTTGTTGACCTCTATTATGAGTCGTCAAAAACTTCAATTCGGTCAGTGGAGTTGGCGTTCGGTAAAAGGAAATGTCATCCTTCTCATCAATCATATACGAAAGCGATGAATTACCCAGAAAGGATTGCTGATTGGAAACCTCTTTGATGAGTTCTCCCATTGGCCTTCCAATATTTGAAAAAGGAATACGACCAAATAAATCTCGACGAGCCGTATTGAAGCGATGAGCAAGCTGCATAGTGAGGGTCGTGTCAAGTGACGTCGTATCTCTCCGATTCGATATAATAAGGTAGTCGGTGATTGGAGCAAGCGGCATTCTTGCACGCTCCTTGAATCGTTCAGCGATAGAATCTGAAAAGTTCAGATTTCTCGGAGCTCCCTTAAGATTAACTGCTTTCAGCTGAGCATCTGACTGAGCCATCATCATACCACCCCACAATAATCCCAGTAAAAGAACTACACGTTTCATGTTGCAAATAAAGGCAAACAAAATTAGCAGAAGTCATGATTCTATTGTTAAAAATGTTAATAAGCCTTAATTTTATGGGCTATGCACAACAAAAACACTATGATGAAGAACTTACTCCTTGCCATAGGAACATTATTATTAACTGTTTCTTTGCAAGCCCAGTACAAATCAAATGCTCCTCTCGCGTCTTATTTACAGAATGAAAAAGCCGAAAGAGTAGATCCCGACACCGGTCAACCTATGTATACGCTTTCGCAAATCAGCAAGGCTGCCGAGAAGTATTTTGCCACACACGACCCCAATAGAAAAGGAAGCGGATACAAACCCTTCAAGCGTTGGGAAAACTACTGGCAGTATTTCACTGATAAGGATGGATACATACTTCCCTCTGAAACGCTGTATCAGGCGTACAAGGATAAAATCACACAGCCGAACACCGTTAATACTACTGCGGATTGGTCAAATATTGGACCAGTCAACGCGGGGCTCATTCGTTACACACCAGGTACAGGTCGAATTAATCAGATGGCGGTCGACCCAAGTAATGATGAGATTTGGTATGCTGGGGCACCCTCGGGAGGACTATGGAAGAGTTTTGATGCCGGTCAGAGTTGGGATCCTATTTTCGACGAATATCCGCAAATTGGTGTTTCGGGAATTGCCATTGATGAAACCAACACAGACATTATATATATAGCCACTGGTGACGATGATGCACTCGACAGTTACTCGATCGGTGTAATGAAGTCTACTGATGCTGGGGTTACTTGGCAAGAAACCGGTCTTACGGCATCTAATATGGGGCGCAATAATGCGCTCAATGAAATCGTGATACATCCGACAGATAACAACATTATATATGTAGCGGGCTCGAACGGATTCTATAAGTCAACGGATGCTGGTGTTACTTTTAACCGATCACCCTTTGGTGGAGTATCGGTAAAGGATGTAACCGACTTCAGATTAAATCCGGGCAATCCTGACATCATTTATGCGGTTACCAACGACGGTTTTTATCGCTCAACCGATGGCGGAGAAAACTTTGTAGCCTCTACCTCAACCGTTCTTCCAGAAGACTTCGGTCGTGCCGTTTTAGGAGTAAGTCCCGCAAGCCCTAATTCAGTCTATGTATTATATGCCGATACCGGTTCAAATAACTATGAATTTTTAGGGTTATATCGCTCGAATGACGACGGAGCAACCTTTACAAAAACAGCACAAAGTGCTAATATCATGGAATCTTCACAAGCTTGGTTTGATTTGGCTATGGCTGTGGATCCAGAAGACATTAACACGATCTATGTGGGCTGCTTAAATATCTGGAAGTCGACTAACGGTGGTAACATCTTTGGAAAATTGAACGAATGGAGTGTATATAACGAGGCTTTTGCCCACGCTGATGTTCATACGCTTAAGTTTTTCAACAACGTTTTGTATGCCGGCACTGATGGTGGTTTATACAGTTCTGACGATGGGGGCGATACCTTCACTGATTACAGTAATAACGGAATTATGACCAGCCAATTCTATCGAATGGGGATGGCTCGCGATGATGCTGGTAAAATCGTTGGGGGCACGCAAGACAACGCAGGTTTCGTTTACAACAATAACCAATGGAACACCTGGACAGGCGGTGACGGTATGGACTACGAGATTGATCCAAACAATTCAAATATCGCCTATGGATTTACACAGTTTGGTTCTACCCTTTGGATTACCTCACAAAACGGCCTGAACTTAGGATATGCTGACAGCCCAGAGCAAGGAAATTGGATTACTCCTCTTACTATTGGCGCATCTGGTAGAGTCTACTCGGGCTTCAATGCTGTGTATGAATTGGTGAGTGGTAGATGGACCAAACTTTCAGATAATCTATCAGGGAGTAGCATCGATGATCTCGAAGCCTCACCTAACAATCCAAACATCCTTTATGCAGCTGAGGCAGACCGTCTTTTTATTAGTGAAGATGGTGGAGAAAATTTTAGAGGAATAAGTCAATTTGACAACCCCATCTCTGATATTGCTATTAATAGTAATGACAACCGCATAGTTTATGTGACCACATCCAATCGCGTAGGTTCTGCAGAGTACCAACAGCCAGCAAATCCGAAAGTAATGAAGGTTGTCGTGCCAGAAACAGGAAATGCGGAAAAGATTGATATCACTGGAGACCTTCCTGATAATCAGGCATTTTTCGCCATTGTCCACCAACCACGTGACTTAAAAAATAGTATTTATGTAGGAACTAGTCTAGGTGTCTATCGAACCGACGATGAATTAATCGCTCAAGGTTTGTGGGAAGATTTCAGTAATAATCTACCAAACACCGCAGTGAGTGACCTAGAGATTACTGTAAAGGACGCTACCATCGCTGCATCGACTTATGGTAGAGGAATCTTTACCTCTCCAATTCTCGTGGAAATCGCTGATTACGATGTCTCGTTAAAGGCGCTGCGTCCTGGAGCAAATCGACTCTTTAGCGCAGGTATTACCCCACAGGTTGATGTACAAAATGCAGGATTAAATACGGTCGAAGAGATTACTATTAATTACACGATTAATGGGGTAGAACAAGAACCGGTGACTTACGACGTGTCTATACCCGCAGAAGGGGAAGCTACGTTAGATTTACCGGCCCTAGACCAAAGCATTGTTGGGCAAGTAGACCTATCGGTGAGCATCACAACAACAGAAGATGCTTGGTCAGATAATAACACCAAAGAAAAGTCCTTATTGATCAATGCTAATGGGACGATAGGAACTTTATATGACGGAGAAACTTCGGAAGGAGAGCTATTAACTTACAATGATACCTTTACTACTTCGGTATGGGAATTGGGAACACCTTCTGGAGCCATACTCAATGAGACCGCTTCAGGAGAAAAGGCTTGGGCAACTAATCTTGACGGGGAACATCCAAATATGACTCGAGGATATTTATTATCTCCCTACTATAACTTCAGTGAAATACTCGCGCCGAAACTAAGTTTCAATATGGCTTTTAATCTTGAGACCAATTGGGATTTAGCATACGTTCAGTATACGACTGATCAAGGTCAAAGCTGGAGGGTGCTTGGAACTATTAATTCAGGACCTAAATGGTATAACTCAGATAGAACCCTACAAACTGCAGGAGATGACTGCTATAATTGCGTTGGAGCGCAATGGACAGGTACTGACAGTGAGTATGCAACTATGACCGAATACAGTTATGATTTCGAGGCTAACAAATCTATTGATGGTGTTGACCTCACTACTGAAACACAAATTGCATTCAGAATCGTTTTCGAATCTGATGAAGCCGTTACCGAAGAGGGTGTGGTCATCGATGACTTCGTAGTTAGCGGTTATGTAGACGATGAGGATGACGATGATGATGGCATTTTAGATGTGGATGATAACTGCCCTCTTACTCCAAATTCAGATCAATCCGATCTTGATGGAGATGGAATTGGTGATGTTTGTGATGAAGACGATGATGGAGACGGTATCCCTGACAGTGAAGATAATTGTCCGACCACTCCTAACGCCGACCAAGCCGATATCGACGGTGATGGTATTGGAGATGTCTGTGACACCGACAACGACAACGACGGGGTACTCAATGACAACGATGAATGTCCAAATACGATAGCAGGGGCAACAGTAAATGTGAACGGTTGTGAGATTGTTAGCCTACCGGCGAATGCCTTTACGGTACAAACCACAGCAGTTACCTGTTCAGGAAATAATAACGGTAGTATCACGGTAACGCTAGCATCAGGACTCCCTGAAGGTACGTACAACGCAGTACTTTCGAAGAATGGACAACAGCTAGCCAGTTCAAATTTCAGCGAAGGAGTTGTGTCTTTCGAAAATCTCGATGGAGGTAATTACGAGATTTGCTTTACCGCTGACACTTTGAGTGGGTTTGAACGTTGTGCAGGAGTTAGTCTATACGAACCTCAGCCGCTATCTGTTCAATCAGTAGTGAATACAGCTAGCTCTGAAGTCGCTTTAGCGCTAACTGGTGGTGAGACCTTCGAAATTACCCTTAACGGTAAAACCTTTGTTACCAACGAATCATCCATTAATCTTCCGCTCGACCGCATCGAAAATACGATCGAAGTACGCGGTGCCCAAGATTGTCAAGGGGTTTATACGGAAACCATCATCCTATCTAATCAGGTATTCATTTATCCGAACCCAGTACTCAATGGTAAGGTATCTGTCTATCTAGGAGACGCTTCGATAAAAGCAGCAAATGCAGAGCTCTATGATTTTAACGGAAACAAAATCTACAGTAAAGAGCAACAAGCAACAGCCGGTGTCATCGAATTGAATGTCAATGGACTTCGACCCGGTATTTACATGGTTCAGGTAAGAACCGAAAATAAATTGATCACGCACAAATTGGTAATCCGATGAAAAAGCAATTCCTTTATATAACAATCACTAGTTTATTTTTTGCCGCCTGTTCAGGTGGAGATCCGGGTGAAACTCCTACTCCTCAACCTCAAGTTAAAATACCTACAGCAGCCACCTTGGTTTCACCTGCGAATAATACCGAGTGTAATCAAGGTAACATTATCTCTGCCGACTTAAGTAGTGTTTTATTTCAATGGAACCCCTCTGAAAATACCAACACATACACGCTTAAAGTAACTAACTTAAACACGAATACCGTTCAAGAACAGAGTACTTCGAATACCTCTCTGAGTATGGCACTCACAAGAGGAACCCCCTTTAGCTGGATAGTTGTTTCAAAATCGAGCAGTACTACGCAAACGGCAGAGTCAAGTGCTTTTAAATTTTTTAATGCAGGAGCACCAGTAGAAAATCATACCCCGTTCCCTGCCGAGGCAGTTAGCCCCGGTCGTGGAGCAACCCTTTCGGGTGTCACTTCAATTACTTTAGAATGGGAAAGTAGCGACATCGACAATGACCTAGCGGCGCATACGGTTCAATTACTAGGAAGCAGCGAGGCTCTAGATCAAGTAGATTTTGACAACGAGTCAACGGTGACCTATCAGACAACTTCGGCACAATCGGTTAGTGAAGTGGCTGTAGAGGCAGGTAAAATCTATTACTGGCAAGTGAATAGTCAAGACGAAGCCGGCAATACAGCAACCTCTGAAATTTTCGAATTTAGAGTCAATTAATTTGGCATTACAACCCTACGCAATTAAAGGGCAGTTGGAGGCCGGCCTAGATGAGGCCGGCCGAGGGTGTTTAGCAGGACCTGTTACCGCCGCCGCGGTGATTTTGCCTGAAGACTTTTATCATCCGCTACTTAATGACTCCAAACAACTGACTGAGAAAGAGCGCGAAATTTTGAGACCCGTCATCGAAAAAGAGGCTGTTGCCTTTGCCGTAACGCACGTGGCGCCAGAGAAGATTGACGAAATCAATATTTTACAAGCATCGATCTATGCGATGCATATTTGCGTATCTGCATTAAAAACAAAACCCGAGTTCTTACTCGTAGACGGTAATCGTTTTAATCCTTACTTAGGAATACCCCATTCCTGTATTATCAAAGGGGATGGTAAATACGCTTCTATTGCTGCTGCATCAGTACTTGCCAAAACCGCAAGAGACGGATACATGAAGCATTTAGATGGGCAGTTCCAAGGTTATGGGTGGGAGTCAAACAAGGGCTATCCGACCGAGGCACACAAAAAAGCAATTCAACTTCAAGGGATCACAAAACACCATCGAAAATCTTTTGCACTAGGTCTATAGCTCTTTGTACCTTTAGGTCAAGAAACTACCTTTTCGTATGAAATACCTGTTGGGATTTGTGCTGCTTTTTATAGTGGCCTGTCAACCTAAAACCCTAGAAGAAACTTCTGATTTACAATACTTTCCGAGCGATTATAGTTTAGTTGCCAAAACCCATTCTGAAACCTTAGCAGCTTTTTTAGAAAGCAAGGTTGCCAGCTCCTATCCATTTATCCACACGGATCGTTTGAAACCATTGAGTGAGCTTGCACTTTCTTTTCTAACTACTCCCAGAGTGGTTGATCTAGGACTTTACGAAGAAGGTAAAGGGACTTTAACCTTTTTAGCGCTTGCTGAGACCTCAGTTCAAAAAGCGGCGTCTGAACAATTCATTTACGAAGGAATCACCGTATTTAAGGGGTTTGAAAAAGACAATCAGGAACTGTTTTGGGCGACTTTGGGTGAAAAAACCATTTGGAGTAACTCTCAATTACTGCTCGAAGAGGCAATTAGAGGTCAGGGGAGTTTTATTACACCTGATCGAATTAGTAGACTATATGCAAAGAGTCTGAAAGAAAATGAAATCAAGCTGATTGGTCAGCCCGAATTTCTAGAACTATTAATGTCAAAACCCCTAAATAAATCTTATGCGAAGCATCTGTTTTTTGACCTAAGTTTTGAAAACGGGCAATTCTTCGCGAATGGAATTACTGAAATTAATGACTCTGAGGGTCTAGCTCATTTCAAAGAATCGTCACTGATTGAGCCTGAGGTACTGAAAATCGCTCCAAGAAGCACTAAATCATTAAAGACAACCGCTAGACCACAAGGGGTCGAACAACTCTATCTAGAGGGGGCCGAGGAGTTTGCACAAATCCATCTTGAGAATACTTCCCTACTCTATTTAAGAACGATCGCCTCTGAGACTGTGATGAAACGTCTTGAAGAAGATCGAATTTCTGAATCAGAGTACTTGGGAAATCGCATATTAAAAATTGAACCTTTTGAATTAGATCATCAACTTTCTGAGTTTTCCTTTACCCAACCGTTTACACACGTTGCGGTTTTCGAAAATGCCTTCGTATTCTCTGACGGAGAAGGTGATCTTCGAGAGCTTCTAAAGTTTGTTAGTACCGGGGATGTCTTAGCTAATAGTACCCTCTATCAGAGTGCCGAACCCTATCTATCAGGCGAGGTAACCACTTTGTATCTCAAAGAAAGTGACGGGTTTATTCAGATTTTTCAACAAGTAAAAGAAGACGATTACTTTTTCACCGCAGCGGGATCGGTTGAAAAAGTCGCTGTGAAAAAGGTAGCGAACAGTACTCCAATCCTTAATCTTACCCTTGAATCTGAAGCCCTTACCCAACCTCAATTTGTCAAGAATCATTATACCGGCGACCAAGAAATTGTGGTACAAGATTCGAAAAATATCCTCTACCGCTTCTCGAATGACGGTAAACTTCTGTGGAAAAAACAATTAGAAGCGAAGATTAATGGTAGCATTCACGAGGTCGATGTTTATCGAAATCGAAAGTTGCAGCTTGCATTCACTACCGAGACGGCCTTTCATATTCTTGACCGAAACGGTAACTACGTCGATGGGTTCCCAAAGCGATTTAACGATGGTAATATAGGAGCTCTTGGAGTATTTGATTACGACAATAGTCGAAACTATCGTTTCTTGTTCAGTCAGGGTAGAGACCTATATATGTACAATAATCTCGGAGAGAAGGTTGATGGCTTTACCTACAAGCGAGCAGAAGCTCCTGTAATCACTACTCCAAAGCACTTTCGAATAAGCAGTCGAGATTATATCGTACTAGGACTTCAAAATGGGCGTCTAAAGATTTTACAACGCAATGGAAAAGATCGATTAGTAATCAATCAAAAATTTAACTTCTCGAAGAACGATATTTTCAACTATCGAGATCAGTTTGCTTTTACCACCACTGAAGGGACCCTTGTTAAAGTAAGTACTTCAGGAAAAGTAAGCAACACCAATCTATCACTAACCTCAGCTCATGAGATTACTGGGTCCTCACGAAGCTTGGTAATCATTGATGGCCAGACGCTTCAGATAAGAGAAAAGCGGATGAGTCTTGACTATGGAATATACACTGATCCTCAGTTCTTTTTGGTCAATGATAAAATCTACATTAGTGTACTCGAAGCTTCTTCGAAGAAACTTTATCTCTACGACAGTAATGGAAAACTCTTTTCAGGCTTCCCTGTTCTAGGGGCTTCGGGGATTGATTTAGCCGATATAGACGGTGATAAAAAAGTAGAGCTCGTCACCAAAGACGAAGGAAACTTTCTTACGGTTTATCGAATAGAATAGGTGCATCGATAAGGGATGCTTCAAAAATCTCTGCGAATTTTTGAGTCCATATCACCTGAACTTCATCAAGACTCGGGCATTTAGCACCCAACTCTGATTTCATTGAAGTAACCGCTTTACCCTTAATTCCGCAGGGGATCATTAAATCAAAATATCCAAGATCAGTGGTGACATTTAAAGCGATACCGTGCATGGTTACCCATCGACTTGCTCTGATCCCCATGGCACAAATTTTACGCGCCATTGGCGTTCCAACGTCTAACCAAACTCCAGTTTCGCCCGCAGATCGCTCTGACTGAATACCGTAGTAGGCCAGTGTTGCGATGACCGATTCTTCGAGTAAACGCAAGTATTTATGAATGTCTGTGAAGAAATGGTCTAGATCGAGTATCGGGTATCCGACCAGTTGCCCAGGGCCGTGAAAGGTGATGTCACCTCCACGATTAATCTTGTAGAACTGGGCTCCGCGCTGAGCAAGTACCTCTTCGCTCACCAAAAGGTTATTTAAATCTCCGTTTTTTCCCAGTGTATAAACAGGTGGATGTTCAACTAGCAAAAGATGATTCTCAGTAGCTACTTCAGTTTCCTCCCGTCGATTTTGAATCTTACGATCTACGGTAGATTTAAAGAGGGTTTCTTGAAAATCCCAAGCCTTTTTGTAGTCTAAAAGTCCTAACCGATGTAGCCACACCTTTTTACTCATAATGCAAAAGTAGTTAGAACCCCGAGATTCGAACAATTTATTAGCCAACACTTCTTATTTTTGCGATCATTATTATAAAGTCTATGGCCCTTTCAGAACAAGAACTCATTCGAAGAGAAAAACTAGGCAAACTACGAGCATTAGGAATTAACCCTTACCCAGCTGCCGAATTCAAAGTCACACATAAGACTTCGGAGGTAAAGAAACAGTTCGAAGAGGGCAAAGCCGTGGTGATGGCCGGTCGTCTGATGTCTAGAAGAATTCAAGGAAAAGCTTCTTTTGCAGAGCTTCAAGATTCTGAAGGTCGACTTCAGCTTTATTTCAATAGAGATGAGATCTGTACCGCAGATGACGCAACCTTATACAACGAGGTATATAAGAAGCTATTAGATATCGGAGACCTTATTGGGGTTGAAGGCACCCTATTTAAGACACAGGTGGGAGAAATGACGCTACTGGTCAAAAAATTCAGCCTACTCAGTAAATCACTTAGACCTCTTCCCCTACCCAAAGAAGACGCCGAAGGGAATGTTTACGACGGTTTCACTGATCCAGAGCTTCGCTATCGTCAACGATATGTAGACCTTGTAGTGAATCCACAGGTGAAAGAAACTTTCATTAAAAGAACAAAGATCACCAATACCATCCGCTCGTTTTTCAACGAGAGAGAATACCTTGAAGTAGAGACGCCGATTCTACAAGCGATTCCGGGAGGAGCAGCAGCGCGTCCATTCATTACCCATCACAACGCACTCAACATTCCTCTGTACTTACGAATTGCCAATGAACTTTATTTAAAGCGTCTGATTGTCGGTGGCTTTGATGGGGTTTATGAATTCGCGAAAGATTTCAGAAATGAAGGAATGGACCGTACCCACAACCCAGAATTTACGGTGATGGAGTTGTATGTAGCCTACAAGGATTATTTCTGGATGATGAATATGACCGAACAACTTCTTGAAAGAGTAGCGCTTGAGTCTAATGGGACTACCGCATTACAAGTGGGGGATAAAACGATCGATTTCAAAGCGCCTTATCCAAGAGTTCCGATCCTTGAAGCGATTAAAACACATACTGGGCATGATGTTAGCCAGATGAATGAAGAGGAACTTAGAGCTACAGCGAAGTCTCTAGGTATTGAGGTAGATGAAACCATGGGTGTCGGAAAACTCATTGACGAAATCTTCGGAGAGTGCTGCGAACACCACTATGTGCAACCGACCTTCATCACTGACTATCCAAAGGAGATGAGCCCACTTACCAAAGAGCATCGAAGCAATGAACGCCTTACCGAGCGTTTTGAATTGATGGTTAACGGTAAAGAATTGGCTAATGCCTACAGCGAGCTCAACGACCCTATCGATCAGAGAGCCCGTTTTGAAGATCAATTAAAACTTTCTGAGAAGGGAGATGATGAAGCCATGTTTATCGACCAAGACTTCTTAAGAGCTCTTGAGTACGGCATGCCACCAACCTCTGGTATCGGTATCGGTATTGATCGATTGACGATGCTAATGACTAATAACAGCTCTATTCAAGAAGTACTTTTCTTTCCGCAGATGCGCCCAGAAAAGCCGGCACTTGATCTAAATGAAGATGAAAAATTACTCATTGATCTGCTAGAGAAAGCCGGCGGTACTATTGCGCTTGGAGAGTTAAAGGAAGCGAGTGGCCTAAGTGGCAAGAAATGGGATAAAACTACCAAAAACCTAAGTAAAGAAGGTTTAATTAAAGTAGAAAAAAACGACAGCGGACTTTGGATGCACTTAGCTAATTAAAGCCGCCACTACTCTACAAAACCAAAAAAGCCTCGCACTACGCGGGGCTTTTTGTTAACTAACTCAAAACTTAAACACCGAAATCGTTGGATTTCTTTTGCAAATATCCGACACAAAGGAGGTATTTGTAAAGCTGGATTAGAAGGTTTCACACGAATTTAACTTTAAGGATGAGATGTTAAAGATTGCTTAACAATGCGGCATTTAAGCTATATTAGGGCAACTAAAAATGTAACCCTATGAAATTCTCCATCCGACTAAGTTTTGGGCTACTGCTTGCCCTTATGATGGTGAGTCCCGCAGAGGCTCAATTCAAATTCTTGAAAAAGAAAAAACCTGCACCTGTAGCTGCAAAACCTGCACCTCCAGCTAAGAAAAATGCGATTAAGTCGTATGATAAAGTAATCACGAAAGATGCTAAAACCGATGAAGGTTTATTTAAGGTGCATCAAATTGATGAGAACTACTTCTATGAAATTCCAGATTCACTGTTTGGCCGTGAGATGCTGATGGTGAGCCGCATCTCTAAAACGGCAGATGGTGCCGGGTTTGGAGGAGGAAAAATTAATACTCAAGTATTGCGTTGGGAGAAGAAAGACAGAAATGTTCTACTTCGTGTAGTTTCTTACAGCAATGTAGCCGCTGATAGTCTACCTATTCACGAGGCCGTTGTTAACTCGAACTTTGAGCCTGTGATGTACAGCTTTAAGATTGAAACGCTTAAAAAGGACTCTATCGCTCCCGCAACTGTGATCAAGGTAAACGATCTCTATACCAAGGACGTTAATGCACTTGGCTTACCACAAGGGTATCGTACTCGTTACAAAGTAAGTCGTCTTGACACTCAACGTTCGTATATCGAGCACATCAAATCATATCCATTAAACATTGAAAACCGTCACGTAAAAACGTACTTCGCTCGAACTCCCCCGAGTAACGGCGATTTAGGTTCAATTTCGATTGAAATCAACAACTCAATGATCCTTCTTCCAGAAGAGCCAATGAAAAGACGCTACTTTGACGAGCGTGTTGGCTGGTTCGCCAGAGGGCAAGTAGATTATGGTTCTGAAGCTCAGAAGAGTAAAACGGTAACCTATCTTGATCGTTGGAGATTAGAGGTAAAAGATGAAGACATCGAGAAATTTCAAAACGGAGAGCTCGTAGAGCCTAAAAAACCTATCGTTTATTACGTTGATCGTGCCACTCCAAAAAAATGGATTCCTTACATCAAGCAAGGTATCGAAGATTGGCAGGTAGCCTTCGAAGCTGCAGGCTTCAAAAATGCCATTATAGCTGCTGACCCACCTAGCGAAGAAGAAGACCCTGAGTGGTCTCCTGAAGACGTTCGTTATTCAGTAGTTCGCTATCTGGCCTCACCTATTCCAAACGCAAACGGACCTCACGTTAGTGATCCAAGATCAGGAGAAATCTTGGAATCAGATATCAACTGGTATCACAACGTAATGTCGCTACTTCGTAACTGGTACTTTGTTCAAACCGCAGCCATCAACCCAGAGGCGCGTGGTGTTGAGTTC
Organism: Flavobacteriaceae bacterium; assembly: GCA_018623195.1. Taxonomy (GTDB): domain Bacteria; phylum Bacteroidota; class Bacteroidia; order Flavobacteriales; family Flavobacteriaceae; genus UBA3478. The sequence goes on from JAAZVY010000030.1 coordinate 14,734, forward strand.
AAAGATGAGATTATGGGTCGTCTAATCCGTTTCGTTTCTTCTCACGAAGTTGGACACACTCTTGGACTACCTCACAACATGGGCTCTTCGGTAGCCTACCCGGTTGATTCGCTTCGGTCGCCATCATTCACCAAAAAGTATGGTACTGCACCATCGATTATGGACTACGCTCGTTTTAACTACGTGGCTCAGCCCGGTGATGGAGATGTGGCATTAATGCCGAATATCGGAGTGTATGACAAATATGCGATTAGCTGGGGATATCGTCCGATCCTCGATAAAACAGCAGAAGAAGAAAAGCCGATTCTTAACCAGTGGATCACTAAGCATGCCGGAGACCCAATGTACCGTTTCGGACACCAACAAGCAGGAGACGTGGTTGACCCAAGTTCACAAACCGAAGATCTTGGAGACGATGCCGTTAAGGCGAGTACTTATGGTATTGCGAATCTAAAGCGAATCATTCCTAACCTTCGTGAATGGACTACCGAGCCCGGACAGAGCTACGATGATTTAGGAGAATTATACAGGCAAGTATTTGGTCAATTTAGCCGTTACATGGGTCACGTTTCAAATCATATTGGAGGAGTATACGAATACTATAAAACGACCGAGCAAGAAGGAACGGTTTACACCCCTGTTTCTAAGGCCAAACAAAAGGAAGCCTTAGCATTCATGCACAAGGAGCTATTTAGCACCCCAAAATGGCTTATCGATTCAGACATTATTTCTAACACAGAATACTCTGGAAATATCGAACGCCTTCGAAGCCTACAAGTTCGTTACCTCAACAACATGCTATCGCTTGGAAAACTAGCGCGACTAGTTGAATATGAAACCTTACAGGGTAGCAAGGCCTATTCGCTAGTTGATTTTATGCGTGAACTTAGAGGAGGTCTTTGGAGTGAGCTCAACTCTGGTAAAGCCATAGACACCTACAGACGTAATCTGCAAAAAGCGCACATAGAACGTTTGGAGTATTTAATGACCGCAGGCTCGCAGCGTAAGCTACCTGACTTTGGTGGTTACAGAAAGTCAACGGCAGTAAATACCAGTCAATCTGACATTCGCTCAGTAGCACGGGCAGAGTTAATCAATATCAGAGCAAGCATTAACTCAAATATGTCAAATATGTCTAACCGAATGAGTCGTTACCATCTACAAGATGTAGTAGCAAGAATCGGAGAGATCCTTGATAAAGACTAAGAATAAAACCCGCTTCGGCGGGTTTTTTTATAATTTGATGTTAAACCCAAAGGATTAAACAAAATTTAACAAGCTCTTGGGAATACTTACCACACGTCTTGTCGTACTTTGGCGAGAAATATAAAACAATCTATGAAAGCACTTCTACCCATTGTTCTTCTGAGTCTGACTACCTCAGCATTCGCTCAAGAGAAGGATACCGAAAAAAAAGAGTTCAAAGCCATTTTCATAAAATCAGATGAAAAGTCAGCACCGGTTATGCAAGGCGATCACATCCTTTTTGAAAAAGGAATGAAATGGAACGCCAAAGGTGAAGAGAAATTGACCGCTGAACAGAAGGCCACGCTAATGACTAAGCAAATGACCCTACATCTTAGCCTTGATGAAGGTCAAGAACGTAAAGTAGGTAAAGTCAATGCCAAGCATCATGAACAAATGGAAGGTCTCAAAGATCTCAAAGGCTTTGAAAAAAGATCAGCACATTTAGATGCACAAATTGAGCACCAACGAGAGCTTCAAAAAATACTTTCAGAGGAACAATTCGCTCAATTCAAAAAAATGCATCAAAACAGAAGGGGACAAATGCATGTAATGCCATTAGGCGCATCGATCGAAAAACTCCATGAACTACCAGGAATGCCAGGGCTACCAGGTTTACCAGGAATACCGGGCTTGCATCAGGGCGAGGGTGAAATCATGTTCTTTGGAGATGATTCAGATCAAAGCTTCGAAGTAATTATTGATGGCGAAGAGGTAGAAACCGATACTACCAAAAATGTTTATGTATTTAAAACCGATGAGCTTCACAATAAGGATACCGATGCATCTGAGCACAAAAACGTTCGAATCAGAATGCGTAAAGATGGCGCAGGACCAATGCATCAGAGAATGATGAAAGGCAAATCGAACATCACTGTAATGGGCGCTCGTCTTGACGATCAACCACTAATCATTATTGATGGTAAAGAAGCAGGGGAAAATATTGATTTAGATTCACTCGATCCGAATACCATCGAGAGTATCAATGTATTAAAAGGGCCATCAGCAGAAAAAGCTTATGGAGAAAAGGGTAAAAATGGAGTGGTTGAAATCACCCTGAAAAAGAAGTAATCTTTAAACCCCTTAAAAAATTAAAGCCTGCGATGCGGGCTTTTTTTATTCCTAATAATTACGGATTCCAGCTTTTGAGTGCTTCGATCGTAAAATCAATATCTGACTCTGAAAGCGCATCGTTTAAGAAATAGGCCTCGAATGCTGAAGGAGGTAAATATACTCCGTTTGCAAGCATATGATGAAAGTAGCTGTTAAATCGAGGACCACTAGCGGCGGCAGCCGTAGCAAAATTGACCACCGGCTCTTCTGAGAAGTGTACCGAAATCATACTACCGTAGCGATTAATCGTATGAGCAATTCCCTTTTCAGAAAGAACGGTATGGATCCCTGTTTCAAGTAATGTAGCTTTATGCGCTAATCTTGAGAATACTTCATTGTCAGCCTCAATCGCGGAGAGCATAGCGTGTCCCGCTGCCATCGCTAGAGGGTTTCCACTAAGTGTACCGGCTTGATAAACAGGTCCCTCTGGAGCTAGATGTTGCATGATTTCAGTTCGAGCTGCAAAAGCACCTACAGGGAGGCCTCCACCGATTACCTTTCCGTACATCACTATATCGGCAGCAACTTTAGTGGTCTCCTGAGCACCACCAGCGGCTAAACGAAAACCAGTCATTACCTCATCAAACAGCAATAAAATTCCATTGGCATCGCAGAGTTCTCTAAGTCCTTCTAAGAATCCTTCGGCAGGGACGATACACCCCATATTACCCGCTATCGGCTCTACGATAATCGCCGCAATTTGTTCAGGATTGGCGTCGATTAGTGTCTTGACCGATTCTAGATTATTGTACTCTGCAAGTAATGTATCCTTTGCGGTACCTGCAGTCACTCCAGGGCTATTTGGGCTGCCAAAGGTTACTGCTCCACTACCCGCCTGAATTAAAAAGGCATCAGAGTGTCCATGATAACAGCCAGCGAACTTAATTAACTTCTCGCGTCCAGTGAATCCACGGGCGAGGCGCACTCCGCTCATACAGGCTTCCGTACCCGAATTCACAAAACGTACTTTATCAACGTTAGGCACCATTGAAACCACCTTCTGGGCTAGCCTGGTTTCAAGCTCCGTAGGCATACCAAATGAGGTTCCCTTTTTGGCTCGCTCCGTTACTGCAGCTAATACAGGTTCATAGGCGTGTCCGAATAAGAGCGGACCCCATGAAGAAATGTAATCGATGAGTCGATGACCATCTTCAGTGTGTAAATAGGCTCCCTTGGCCTCCTTGACAAATACAGGGGTTCCTCCTACCGATTTAAAGGCACGTACGGGTGAATTTACTCCTCCAGGGATTACTTTATTAGCCTCCTGAAAAAGGGCACTACTTCTTTGGTATACTGTCATTTTACTCTCTTGGGAATTTCAAGAATTTGACCGATGGACAAGTCGTCGGTATCGAGCAAATTCATTTTCTTAATTGATTCTACGGTAACCTCGTATTTCTTGGCGATACTGTAAAGCGTATCTCCTTTGGTCACTCTATGTGCTAGGCCTCTGTAAGCATTGGCAATGTCGTCTTGTGCCTGATCAGCCATCTCTCGTGTTCGCTTTCCGATACTGGTAATGGCGGTCTTAGCCTGTGTAAGAACATCGCCTACTTTTTCTTTACGCGTTTCTTTTTTCAACTGACGTCTACGCTTACCAAGGGTCATATCATCGTATTTATCGAGATCGTTGCGCTCGATGATGGCAATTAGCTTATCTGAGTAACTTTTATCGGTGGCGTAACCGGCTGCGCGTAATCCTTTGGCCCAACTCTTATAATCGGTAGGTCTCAATTCAAAAAGGCTTGAATAGCGCGGTCTTGTGGTGAGAAATTTAGAATGATCTCTATACGAGGTGATTGGGCTTCTATATTTTCTAAAACATTCCCCCTTAGCGTCGTCATCATAAGAAACCGAATCGCCGGTCCAACTATCATGGCATTTAATCCCAAAATGATTGTTCGAAGACTTAACGAGTTCACTCTTACCAGCATTGGTTTCGAGAATCCCTTGTGCGAGGGTAATACTGGCAGGAACTCCGTACAACTTCATTTCTTTCATGGCTACCTCAGCAAAACTTTCGATATAGGCTTTTTCTGAAGTGAACTTCTCGTAGTCTTTTTCGGACCAAGATTTAAGACCTAAATCATCGATTGCGTCTTTGGTGCGCTCTCCGATTGATTTTCCAAGATTCTGTTCGGTTGTTTTTGAACGCGCAATACGATATACCTCAGGGTTGGGTGTACAGCTTTGGAGAACCAAACCCAGAAACAATGCTACCACTGCGTAACCTGAAAAATTCTTAATGTGCATCAAATGTTGATCTTAAGTTGACCCTTGCGTTCTAGTCGATCGTTCATACCCTCGATTCCTTGTAAACCTCCGGTATGGATAGCCAAAATTACGCTTCCTTTCTCAAATGCGCCACGTTTGATGTCCTCTAATAATCCGAAAATCATTTTACCGGTGTAGACCGGGTCGAGCAGAATTTTAGTCTGCTTGTAGAACCAGTTCATTCGAGAGATGAGTTCAGGAGTGGTTTTGGCGTATCCGCCAAAAGTGTAGTCATCGATAATCTCAAAATGGTCTTTGGTAGTAAAACGTTTGACTTCATCGTTGAGCCGATCATGACTTAACGAGGCATAGCCTCTCACTTTTTGGGTCGGATGTGCCCCCTCAACAATCCCAGCCAAAGTTGCACCCGTGCCTACAGGGCTACAGATATAATCTGCACGAATATCTTCATCGATAAACAATTCTTGAACACCCTTAACGGCGAGCGAATTACTACCTCCCTCAGGAATCAAGTACTGACCTCCCTTTTCTGAAAGCGATCGGGCCTTCTCGGGATCGGCAGTTAATTCTCGGTACCGATCGCGAGAAACAAAGACAAACTTCATCCCCAGTTTTTGTGCTCTAGAGAGGGTTGGGTTAGTAGCGACTGAACTTGCCAATTCTTCTCCGCGTATGATTCCAATGCTTTTAAATCCGTGCTCAGCAGCCGCTGCGGCAGTCGCAAGAATGTGATTGCTAAACGCTCCTCCAAAAGTGAGTAAGGTATGTGCGCGTTGCTCGCGGGCCTCCTCAATATTGTACTTGAGCTTGCGAAACTTGTTTCCCGAAATCAGGGGATGCAATTCGTCTTCCCGTTTCACCCAAAGTTCTACCCCCGCCGATTGCACCATAGGTAATCGAATGAGTTGATTGCGAGAGGTTTCAGTCAGTGGCATAGGATAAAGTTATCGGGAATGTGACGGTAAAGCAACTCGAAGTTTTCACAACTTGTCTACAGTCTTATCTTTGTGGCGTGAAAAAGCATATTCCCGTCGAAGAAGGCGATTACTACACTGAAAATGGGTATCGGGTATTTACCGAGAAATACCATTTAAAAAGAGGCTACTGCTGTGAAAGCGGCTGCCGTCATTGCCCTTATGGCTATGATCCGAAACAAAATCGAAGAGCCTAAAGCTATTGACTCATATCGGCTCTGAGTTGTAACTTCATAGTGAGTTAGTTAAACGAATAGGCTATGAAAAAATCAATGTACTTATTTGGGGCTTTTTTAAGCCTATTGCTGCTGGCCTCCTGCAGTTCAATTCGAGTCTTTACCGACTACGATACCGAAGTGAATTTTTCGAATTACTCGAGTTTCGCTTTCTACAAACCGACGATTGATCA
>JAAZVY010000031.1 GCA_018623195.1 Flavobacteriaceae bacterium
AACCGTAGAGCAAGAAGATTCTATGGTGGTGAAGTCGATGGCCACTCAAGACAGCTTGCGCGCTACGTACACCGACTTACCAGCACGTACATCACCGATTTAAACCCTATGATGATCTATCGCTTAGATCGATTTGGTCGAGGAGGTCATCACCGACCTTTCAACGATGCAGGATTTGCAGGAATTCGCATCATGGAGGCTCATGAGAACTACACTCAACAGCACCAAGATCTTCGAACTGAAGATGGAATCAAATACGGCGACACTTTCGAGCATGTAGATTTCGATTATGCAGCAAAACTAACCGCTGTGAATGCGATCACATTAGCTAGCCTTGGTTGGGCTGTTAAGGAGCCAGAGAGGGTGGCGATCGGAGGTATTGTAGAGGCTAGTGCGAAGTTACAATGGTCTGAAGTGGAAGGTGCAGACTATTACAAGGTATACTGGAGAGATACCACCTCGCCTCAATGGCAACACAGTCGTATCGTAAAAGATGCAACTGAACTCACGCTCTCTGGTGTAGTTATCGACAACTTCTTTTTTGGAGTATCAGCCGTGAGTAAATCTGGACATGAAAGCCTCGTCGTCTTTCCAAATGCAATCGCTCGATGAAAAGGTGGCTCCTTCTAAGCCTGCTTATCACTTATGCAGCCAATGCTCAGGTGTCTCAAAGAGACCTTTTATTGGGAAAGCGTTCTGACGAAAGACTGTGGTGGAATTTACAGCGATATGAGTTAGAGGTAACTATTCATCCCGAGTCAAAAGCCATTGAAGGGTCAAACAAAATATTCTTTGAAGTACTAAAACCCAATCAAACCACACTTCAAATCGATCTTCAATCTCCGATGGTCCTTGATTCAGTAATTGATGCTAATGGGATTAAACGAAGTTTCACAAAAAACGAATTGGCCCACTACGTTACTCTTGATTCAGGATTAAAAGTGGGTGAGCAAACTTCGATCACTACTTACTTCAGTGGCACTCCCAAAGAAGCCGAAAATGCACCCTGGGACGGTGGTGTGGTTTGGACTGAAGATTCGAACGGAGATCCTTTCATAGCAACAGCGAATCAAGGAATTGGTTCGAGTATATGGTGGCCAAACAAAGATCATTCGTATGACGAACCCGAAAATGGAGCACAAATTACCCTCATCGTACCTGAAGGACTAACCGCAGTTAGTAATGGTAGATTAACCGCTCAAAAGGTTGAAAATGCCAAAAGTCACTGGACCTGGGAAGTTAAAAGCCCTATTAACAACTATGCGATTAGTTTTAATGTGGCGAATTATGTTTCATTTGGTGAAACCTATGAGGGCGAGAATGGTGCTTTAGATCTTACCTACTACATCTTACCCGAAAATCTAGAAGCCGCTAAAAAACAATTTCAACAGACACCGAAAATGCTCGAGGCCTTTGAATATTGGATGGGACCCTACCCTTTTTATAAAGATGGCTTTAAGCTTGTCGAAGTGCCCTACCTTGGAATGGAACATCAATCGGCAGTAACCTATGGTAATGGCTTTGAAAATGGTTACCGTGGAACCGATCTATCTGGCACGGGTCACGGCTTAACCTTCGATTTTATCATTATTCATGAGGCCGGTCACGAATGGTTTGCCAATAGTATTACTGCAGACGATAAGGCAGATTTATGGATACAAGAAGGATTTACCGCATACAGCGAATCTCTTTATTTAGATTACCATCAATCAAAGCAAGCAGGTTTAGAGTATGTAATTGGTACAAGAAAGCGTATTCAAAACAAACAGCCTATGGTAGGCCCCAGAGGGGTCAACTATGATACCCCCGGAGATATTTACTACAAAGGCGCAAACATTCTAAATATGCTGCGAACCATTGTAGATGACGATATCCAATGGAGAAGCCTTCTGAGATCGCTATCTGCTCATTTCTATCATCAGGTAATTAGCAGTAGAACACTCGAACAATATATCGCTAAAGAACTCGATCTGAACTTGGAACCTTTCTTTGATCAATACTTGAGAACAGCGCAATTACCTAGGTTAGTTTTTCAGCGAGCGGGCAACCGACTTCGGTTCAGGTTTGAAGAAAGCATCGAGAGTTTCCAAATGCCAGTAAAAATTTATTTGAATGGTCATTCAAAATGGATTACCCCAACAACAGAGTGGCAGTCGATTCGATATACTGCTGCCGAAAATCCGATCGTAGATGAAAACTTCCTGCTTCGATTGTAACAGAAATCTTTAAATTAGAAACTAAATTTTACTTCTATGAAAATCTTTTTAAGCTTCGTTTTCTCTTTGTTTGTGAGTGTATTATCCGCTCAAGAGTTTACCATGGAACTCGCAAAAGATCTTAAACCAAGAAATATTGGTCCCGGGGGTATGAGCGGTAGAGTTACTGCTATCGATGCCATCCATGACAACCCAGACGTAATCTATGCTGGTACCGCTTCAGGAGGATTATGGAAATCAACTTCAGGGGGTATCAAATGGGAATCTATTTTTGATAATGAAAAAACCGCTTCTATTGGTGCTGTCGCGATTGTTCAAAGCAATCCTGATGTGATATGGGTAGGTACTGGAGAAGGAAACCCTCGAAATAGTTTAAATGGCGGATACGGAGTTTACAAATCTATTGATGGTGGTAAAAGCTGGAAGTCTATGGGACTTGAAGCAACTAGACACATTCATCGAATCATTGTAGACCCTACCAACCCTGAAGTCGTTTATGTAGGTGCCATCGGATCTCCTTGGGGAGAACACAAAGAACGAGGTGTTTACAAGACTACTGACGGAGGAAAAACCTGGAATCACATCTTAAGCGGAAATCTCAAAACAGGAATCGGTGATTTAGTGATAGATCCAAAAAATCCTAACAAACTAATTGCTGCAATGTGGGAGCACAAGAGAGACCCATGGTTCTTTAAGTCTGGAGGGCCTGGAAGTGGTCTGTTCATTACTTACGATGGTGGTGAGAACTGGAAAAAACTAGGTGTTGAAAATGGTTTACCCGACTCAGAATTAGGAAGAATTGGATTAGCCATAGCACCATCAAATACCAATCGTGTGTATGCACTGATTGAATCGAAAAAGAACGCCTTGTATGTGTCTGATGATGGTGGAGAACATTTTAAGATGGTCAATGACAAAGCAGAAATTGGCAATCGTCCTTTCTATTACTCAGACATCAGAGTAGATTCCGCCAACGAAAATCGACTATACTCTGTATTTACTTACGTAAACGTTTCTGATGATGGGGGTAAAAGTTTTAAAGAGTTGATGCCGGCATATGGTGTTTCTAACGGGGTGCATCCGGACCATCATGCGCTATATGTCCATCCGACCAATCCCAACTTCTTAATTAACGGGAATGACGGAGGTTTAAATATCAGTCGTGATCGCGGAAAAACCTGGCAGTTTGCGGAGAACATCCCAGTAGCTCAATTCTATCACATTGCAGTCGATAATGAATTCCCTTACAATGTTTACGGGGGGATGCAAGATAATGGTTCATGGAGGGGCCCTGCATATGTTTGGAAAGCCCAAGGTATTCGCAACAGTTATTGGCAAGAGATTTCGTTTGGAGATGGATTTGACGTAGTTCCTGATCCCGACGATTCACGTTATGGTTATTCCATGAGTCAACAAGGTAACGTAGTACGTTATGACTACCTCACTGGAGATAATTATGGAGTACGCCCTACTCCTCCCGATGAAGAAACCGAACTAAGATTCAACTGGAATGCGGCTATCGGACAAGATCCTTTCGACAACAGCACGGTTTATTTCGGAAGTCAGTTCGTTCATAAAAGCAGTGACAAGGGGCATACTTGGGAAGTAATATCCCCAGATTTAACGACCAATGATCCTGAAAAGCAAAAGCAAAGCGAGAGCGGTGGATTAACGATGGATGCGACAGGAGCAGAAAACCATTGTACCATCCTAGTGATCGAACCTTCTAAAGTTCAAAAGGATCTTTTATGGGTTGGTACCGATGATGGTAGAGTTCATTATACCACTGATGGTGGACAAAACTGGACTGAGGTCACTAAAAATCTAAAAGGTCTTCCTAAAGGCAGTTGGGTAGCGCAAATAAAGGCTTCTGAGACGAATCCTGGAGAAGCGCTTTTAGTTGCCAATGATTACCGTAGGTTCAACTATACTCCTTACGCTTATAGAACAACCAATTACGGTAAAAGCTGGGAGCGTATCGTTGATGAGAATGATGTAGAGAGCTACACCCTATCGATCATTCAAGATCCTGAATCTCCGAACCTCTATTTCCTAGGAACCGATGACGGGCTATACATATCATTGGATCACGCAGAAAGTTGGAAAAAGTTCACCAATGGCTTCCCAACGGTTTCAACCAAGGATTTAGTGATTCATCCGAGAGAAAAGGACCTAGTGATCGGTACTTTCGGTAGAGCGGCTTGGGTGCTTGACGATATTCGTCCGTTACAAGCATTGGCAAAAGATTCAGGAATCTTAGCTAAGGAAATTCAAGTTTTCGATGCCCCAACAGCTTACCATGCTGCTTACCAACAACCTACTGGTTCTCGTTTTGGAGCAGATGCCATGTATAATGGTGAAAATAGAGCATCTGGTGGGCTGATCACGGTCTATGTGAAAGAAGGATCTAAAGAAATGGAGAAAAAAGACAGCATTACCCTAAGCATTAAACGCGACAATGAGGTAGTAAGAACACTAAAATATCCTAGACCCGAAAAACCAGGATTTACAAAATTACGATGGGGACTTGACGAAAAAGGGGTTGACAGACCCTCTAGAACTTTAAGAAAATCTCGCAGAGAGCCTTCGGGCAAACCTGCTTTACCTGGCACTTACGAAATCGAGGTTAGTCTGGGAGAAACCACCTCTAATGCTAACATTGAAGTGGGACTCGACCCTAGACTTTCGCATACTTTAGAAGATTTTATGTCAAGCTATACGGCTCAAGGAACCTTAGAACAAATGACTTCGAATCTTGCTGAGTCCACCAAAAAGTTAGCCAAGGCTAAAAAAGAGCTAGACGCAATGAAGGCTAGTTTAAAAGATTTAGAACTAAAAAATAAAAAAGAGCTAAGCGATAAGGTTAAAGACAACTTAAAGAGGATTGAAGACCTTCAAAACACCATTTTCGGTACAATTGATAAGCGCCAAGGAATTACTCGTAATCCTGAGATGACCGTGATGAATCGAATTAGTAATGCTTCACGTTATGTCAGAACGAGAGTAAGTGGTGTTACGGATACCGAAAAACAATTGATGCAATTCGCTGAGAAAGCAGTCAACGAAGCAACGAATTCGATTGATCATTATTTAGCTACTGAATATGCAGAGTTACTCGAATTGACACGCGATATCAGTAGTCCGCTACTCAAAGCTGTTGAATAATTAATAATGCCCCGAAATGGGGCATTAACTTTATAAGTTGATGTACGTTCCAAAACATTTTGAACCGAGCAAACCGGTAGATCGACTGATTGAAGAAGTCTGCTTCGGCACACTGGTCGAATATGTAGATGGAACGTTATATGCCGCCCATATTCCCTTGCATTTTGATAAAGATCGAAAATGGGCCTATGGTCATTTGGCTAAAGCCAATGAGCTCGCAGCTAAATGGGATTTAGGAGGTTCAGAGAATGATGCTCTCTTTGTAATCAGCGGTCCATCGGCTTATATCTCATCGTCTTGGTATACAACCGAGGAGGTACCGACTTATAATTATACCGCAATTCAGGTAAAAGGTACTCGAAGGCTAAGAAATCGCAACGAAACCGATGACGATCTGAAAAAATTGGTTAACTATTACGAACAAAAAGAACCCAAGGGGCTTACCTATGACACTTATAGTCCTGAGACCTTATTACAATCAAAAGGAGTCGTTGGTTTTTCATTAGAAATAAAGAGTATAAAAGCCATCGAAAAGCTATCACAGAATCGTAAAGAAGACCAGGAATCGATCATTAAACAACTCGAAAACCGATGTCCAGAGGCACAAAGAGTGGCAGAGCTAATGAACAAAAATCTATAATGACCATTACACAACTTCAATACTTAATTGCAGTAGCTGAACATCAAAATTTCACCATAGCCGCTGAAAAATCGTTTGTCACTCAACCTACCTTGAGTATGCAGATTTCAAAGCTAGAAGAGGAATTAAATGTCAAGATATTTGATCGAGGAACCAAACCCATTAAACTAACTGAGGTCGGAGTCAAAATCGTAGAGCAAGCACGTAAAGTGGTCATCGAAGCGGAGAGAATGCAAGACATTGTATCTATCGAAAAAGGCTTTATTGGAGGTCCTTATCGATTAGGAATTATCTCTACTGTGATGCCTACCCTATTACCGATGTTCTTATCAACATTTGTAAAGCGATACCCTAAAGTCAATCTGATTATTAGGGAGCTCACTACCGATGAAATTCTGACAGGACTTCGAGAAGGAAAACTGGATGCAGCAATTGCGGCTACTCCGCTTGAAACGCCAGACCTCATTGAACGACCATTGTATTACGAACCTTTTGTAGGTTATTTACCAGAAGGCCATCGATTAAACGATAAAGCAGAATTGAAGGCTGAAGATCTAAACCTTGAAGAGGTTTTATTACTACAGGATGGACACTGCTTCAGAGATAATATCCTGAATCTCTGTGACATGAATCTCAATAACAGAGATAAGAAGTTTACCATTGAAAGTGGAAGCTTTGAAACCTTAGTGCAACTATCTGACGAAAGAATGGGAATGACCCTTCTACCCTATCTGCACACTCTTGGTTTAAAAGAAAATCAAAAGAAAGGACTGAAGCATTTTGAAAATCCCGAACCCGCGAGAGAAATCAGTTTGATTTACTCAAAGAGCGAACTGAAAATTCAAATCACCGAAGCACTTCGCGAGGTAATCAGTGGAATCATCAGGGGAGCAATCAGCTTTCACGATGTCCAAATTATATCTCCTAAGCAAAAAGAGCGCTTCCGTTAATATAGGAAATAGCAGGTTGTAACTCTGGCTTGTCACTGGTATAGATCTGTAACCAATTTTGAAGTTTTACCAAGTCTTTCGGTAAAAGGTAGTGTATTGCCTTACGAACTTCCTTAAAAAAGAGTTCTTTGTTAAAACTCACTTTCTGAAGGACAGATTGGGCGTATTTAAAACCAAGTTTTGCCATTGTTTTGTTTTTGTTAGGTTCTCTAAAATAGAAAACACTCACCGAACAAAATCTCAAAAAATCGTTAAAACTTGAGGCTTAATTTTTAGCCTTAATTGACCATTCAAATCGAAAACGAGAGACGACATCACCCTGCTGATCGACTCCCTCGCTTTGCATCCAAAAACGTGTACCCTTTTCACTTTGCAAATTTGTTGCGAACTGATTTTTAACAAGAGTAACATCTGTGCAGGTAAAAGTGATTTTTCCCTTCGCCTTTTTCAGAAATTCAGCTTCATTACGAGTAACTAACATGCTGATTGGTACTCTGCTATTTCTTATTTCAGACAATATAATGGCTCCGGTGGCTAATTCTGCAGCCATCCCCTGAACCGCCCAAAACATACTTTTAAAGGGGTTTTTATTCAGAAAATTAAGAGTAACCGTAACTACAGCACGTTCCTTATTTAAAGACCTCAATCGAACTCCGCACAGGAATGCGCTGGGTAACTTTAAGAATAAAAAACGGTTGAAGTTACGAATAGTCATTATTCTAATTCTGCTAAATAGCGCTCAGCGTCCAAAGCTGCCATACAACCAGTACCAGCTGCTGTAATTGCCTGACGATACTCTTTGTCTTGTGCATCACCACAAGCAAAAACTCCAGGAATATTTGTCTTTGTTGATTTGCCAACCGTTTTAATATAGCCTACCTCATCCATTTCGAGTTGGCCTTTGAAAATATCCGTGTTAGGCTTGTGTCCGATTGCGATAAATAAACCAGTAATCGCTATCTCAGAAGTTGCCCCCGTCTTATTGTTTTTCATTCGTAGTCCTTCAACTACCGAATCTCCTAAAACTTCATCCACTTCTGTATTGTAGAGTACTTCGATATTAGGAATACTCTCAACTCGGTGCTGCATTGCTTTCGAAGCACGCATCTCTTCCTTTCTAACGAGCATAGTCACTTTAGAGCAAATTTTAGAGAGATAAGAAGCCTCTTCAGCTGCCGTATCTCCACCTCCAACGATGGCTACTTCTTGGCCCTTGTAAAAGAACCCATCACAAACGGCACATGCCGAAACCCCTCCTCCACGTAGTTTCTGCTCACTAGGTATTCCTAAATATTTGGCAGACGCACCAGTAGCTATAATTACGGCCTGTGTTTCAACTACTTTTGATCCGTCAATAGTGGCTTTATGCCAACCACCCACTTCTTTACTTAGCTCTACTTCAGTAACCATACCGATTCGAACATCAGTACCGAATCGTTCCGCCTGCTGTTGTAGTTGGACCATCATAGTTGGACCATCAATACCCTCCGGATACCCAGGAAAATTATCCACCTCGGTTGTGGTGGTTAATTGCCCACCTGGCTCCATTCCAGTGTAAATGACCGGTTTCATATCTGCACGTGCAGCATAAATCGCAGCGGTATATCCTGCTGGTCCTGATCCTACTATAAGGGTGTGTATGCGTTCTATTTCTGTACTCATAATCTCCATATTTTGAGCTAAAATAGCCATTAACATCGCCTGACTCACCTCAACTTATCAAAAGTTACCCACCATTATTTTAAGTAACCTAAATCACATAGATTTATCTTAAATTGAGATTACTTTGTAAAAAATCAACGACCAATGAAACTTTTCTTCACGATAACTTGTGCAATGCTCGGTATCTTTTGCACGAAAGCACAAACGAATGATTCTATCATCCAGCGTTTGGCTCCAGAAAAATTTATCGAGGCTATCAAAGATTCAACCGTTCAGGTAATCGATGTTCGAACAATCACTGAGTATAATCAAGGTCATTTGAAAGGAGCCAAAAAAGTTGATTTTCTTAGACCAACAGAATTTCAGTCTTATTTCGAAAATAGAGACACCCTACAACCGGTTTATCTTTATTGCCGTTCTGGCAATCGAAGCATGAATGCTGCTAAATACCTAAAAAAGAGAGGATTTAAAGAACTTTACGATCTTCGAGGTGGTTACGCTGGACTACCTGACTCCCTCCGAATTGCTCCCAAAAAATAAGAGCTATGTAACCGGGGTTACCAGAGTGGCTATCAAGATTTCTTTATTTTGAAGAGTCTTTTGATAGCAACCTAATGGAAACCGAAATTTTAGCACGCATACAGTTCGCGTTTACTGTAGCCTTTCATTACATCTACCCTCCTCTTAGTATTGGCCTTGGCTTATTACTGGTCATTTTTGAAGGAATCTATCTTCGAACCGGCAAGGCGGTTTATCATACTTTAGCCCATTTTTGGACCAAAATATTCGCATTAACCTTTGGTATCGGGGTAGTAACCGGAATCGTAATGGA
Organism: Flavobacteriaceae bacterium; assembly: GCA_018623195.1. Classification (GTDB taxonomy): domain Bacteria; phylum Bacteroidota; class Bacteroidia; order Flavobacteriales; family Flavobacteriaceae; genus UBA3478. The sequence goes on from JAAZVY010000031.1 coordinate 9,466, forward strand.
ATTCGAATTCGGAACTAATTGGGCGGTTTATTCCCGATATGTTGGTGACATTTTTGGATCGGCTCTAGCTGCTGAAGGAATTTTCGCCTTTGCACTTGAGAGTGGTTTTCTTGGAGTTCTCTTGTTCGGTTGGAATCGCGTTAAACCCTGGGTTCATTTTGTATCAACACTAGGGGTTTTTCTAGGTTCTATGTTCTCTGCGGTTTGGATTGTTGTAGCTAATAGTTGGCAACAGACCCCTGCCGGATATCACATTGTAGGTGAAGGGTTTAATGCAAGGGCAGAGATCACTGACTTTTGGGCGATGGTTTTTAACCCATCAAGTGTAGAACGATTATTACATGTCTGGTTAGGAGCCTTTCTAGCCGGAGCCTTTTTAGTGCTTTCTGTGCATGCCTACTACCTTGTCAAAGGAAAACATATTGAGATTTCAAAAAAGGCTTTTAAAATAGCTCTGTATGTAGCAACATTTTTCAGCTTAGCTCAGTTAGCAACGGGTCATGCTTCAGCAGAGGGTGTGGCACATAATCAACCTGCAAAACTAGCGGCCTTAGAGGGTCACTACCCCGAGTCTGCCGCTGCCGATTTATATCTATTTGGATGGGTCGATAACGAAACCAAGGAAGTAACCGGAGTGAAATTACCCGGAGGTCTTTCCTTCTTATTACATCAAGACTGGAATGCTCCTGTAACTGGTTTAGATGCCTTTCCTAAGGACGAACAACCTGGTCAGGTAAATGCGGTTTTTCAATTCTACCACATTATGATTTCGATCGGAATGGCGCTAATTGGCTTAACCGTTTTCGGATTTATACAACTGAAGCGCAAAAAACTATTTGATCAAAAATGGCTTCTGAAGGCTTTTATATGGGCCGTACTATTACCACAAATTGCCAATCAGGCCGGATGGTTCGCGGCAGAAATGGGTCGTCAACCGTGGGTGGTTTATGGATTACTAAGAACCGATGAGGCCTTCTCACAGGCGGTAAGCGCGAATCAAATATGGTTTTCACTGATTCTCTTCTTTGTCATTTACCTATTGCTATTTGTGCTATTCTTATATCTACTCAATAAAAAGATTCAGAATGGACCCTTTGACAAGACTCGTATTCAGAAAAATCCGAGACAACAAGCTTATACACAAATCTTAACTGAATAATTATGTTTTTAGGAATTGATTATCCAACTTGGTGGTTTTTGGTGGTAGGAGGTTTGTTCTCAGGCTATGCCATTCTTGATGGTTTCGATTTTGGAGCTGGGGCCTGGCACCTATTTTTTAGAAAAGAAGAGAACCGCCGAATTGCATTAAATGCTATTGGACCTGTTTGGGATGGTAATGAAGTGTGGCTAGTCATTGGAGGCGGCGCTTTATTTGCCGGATTCCCAGTTATGTATGCCACTTTCTTTTCAGCACTTTACATTCCGTTCATGTTGTTCCTTCTTAATATTATTTTAAGAGCAATCGCCATTGAATTTAGAGGGAAAGAACCCATGTTGTGGTGGAAGAAGACTTGGGATATCGTTTATTCAGTTTCTAGCATTCTCTTAGCCTTTTTATTGGGTGTCGTTTTAGGTAATGTACTTCAGGGTATAAAAATTGGTGAGCGATTCTTATATATCGGAGATGGGTTTTTCGACTTCCTAAACCCCTACGCACTAATGACAGGATTCACCACTCTAAGCCTTTTCATGTTACACGGGGCGAATTATTTATTGCTGAAAACCGAAGGTAAACTTTATGAAAAGCTAGAAAGGCTGTTAAAGAAAGCGATCATCTTTTTTGGGATTTCATTTGGGATAACTACGCTTTACACGCTCCTTTATATTCCCCACCTTTCAGATGACTTTAGAAGTAACCCTAGTTTATTTGTGGTTCCTGTTTTGGTATTTCTAGCCGTAGCAAATATTCCTAGGCTAGCTTCAAAAAGAAACTATAGGGGCGCATTTTTCTTTTCAGCCATATCAATAGCGCTAATGATGGTACTAGTAGCGGTAGAGTTATATCCGAACCTACTTCTATCGACCATAGATCCTGAGTATTCGATCAATATCTATAACGCCGCATCCTCGGACAAATCATTGTTAATCATGTTGAGAATTGCAGCTATTGGGACTCCTCTAGTACTTGGTTATACCCTCTTTGTTTACAAAACATTCGCCGGAAAAGTTGAAATTGACGAGAATAGTTACTAGTTAGATTGTATATTCATCATCTAAAACTATGATTATGAGATACCTTCTTCTTGCCTTATTTCTCAGTTTTTCAATGGCAAATGCCCAAAGAAGCGGCTTTGCAAACCTTGACAAAAGCCCATTAGACATGAGCTATGCGCGCCCAGATCGAATGTCTGACCCCGATTTACGTGTACTTTACTCTCGTCCACAACTGAAAGGGCGAACTCTTGAAAGCCTTGCTCCTCAAGGAACTGTTTGGCGCACAGGTGCCAATGAGACCACAGAAATCATTTTTTACAAAGACATGAAAATCCAGGGAACAAAGATTCCTGCAGGAACTTATAGTTTATACACTATCCCTGGTGAAAGTGATTGGAAAGTGATTTTAAACAAGAAACTCCACACCTGGGGAGCCTACAGCTATGATCAATCCAAAGATTTAGGCCGTTTCACTGCTGAAGTCAAGGAATCAGAAGCCGAAATCGAAGTTTTATCCATACGATTCGACAATGTAAGCGGCGGATACCATCTAGTAATTGGTTGGGGTAGCAAAGAGGTTAGATTACCTATAAGTACCCTTTAACTCGCTGGATTCTTTTACCTAGCGGTAAAAGATCCTTGGGGGAGTTTGACAACAAACACAAACAACTTCTGGTAACCATGTTACTGCAAATAAAAGAAAACCGCTAAAGAGCAAGCTCGCTGGATTCTTTTACCTAGCGGTAAAAGATCCCTAGGGGAGTTTGACAACAAACATTATTCTTTCTGCACCCTTGGTGCTTATCTATTAAAAAGACCGCTTAAGAGTTAACTCTAGCGGTCTTTTTTTAATGTGCTAAAATCTTCGATTTTAGAAAGAATAATGTTTGTTGTCGGGATGACTGGATTCGAACCAGCGACCACACGCACCCCATGCGTGTACGCTACCAGACTGCGCCACATCCCGAATGAGAGGGGCAAAAATAAGATAATTTAGATGTATTTTTAAGTCATTAAATAGAATTACTATGAAAATAACATCGATTCTTTCCTCTGGGCTTTTAGGTGCCTTATCCCTTGGTTTTGTAGCATGTAATCATTCAGTATCTGATGAGAATGCGACGGGAAAACAAACCCTTAGTGAAATAAAGGCAGGTGGAGAAAATTATGAGTTAGAGTTAGTTGTCGATGGGCTAGATATTCCTTGGGGATTAGAATTTATGGATGACAAGTACCTGATCTCTGAGAAAAGTGGAAAGTTGTTGTTAGTCGATAGCGAGAACAATCGTCAAGAGATTAAGGGTATACCAGAAATTTGGCAGCAGGGCCAAGGAGGGTTTTTAGATTTGACTTTAGATCCGAATTATCAGGAAGAACCTTGGATTTACATGACCTATTCTAGTGAGGGCCCCGAGGCTGGAAACGGAACTACGACGGTAGCGAGAGCTCAATTAAAAGGAGATCAGCTAGAAAATTTAAGTGTCCTTTATCGTGGGCAAGAGGATTCTGATAAGGGTTTTCACTTTGGATCAAGGGTAGTATTCGATGATGAGGGATATCTCTATTTCTCTATTGGAGATCGCGGAAATCGCGATGAAAATCCACAAAGCATTTACCGAGATGGTGGTAAAATTTATCGCATTCACAAGGATGGAAGGATTCCTGAAGATAATCCGTTCGTTGGAGTAGATGGGGCTCGTTCGGCAATCTGGAGCTACGGCCACAGAAATCCGCAAGGAATGATTTATCACCCCGAATTAGATGCCATTTGGGTTCACGAACATGGTCCTCAAGGAGGAGATGAAATTAACCAATCTGAAAAGGGAAAAAATTTCGGATGGCCGATCATCAGCTATGGAATCAACTATGACGGATCGAGCTTTACTGACATGACCGAGAAGGAAGGCATGGAACAGCCTCTCTATTATTGGCTACCCTCTATTGCGCCCTCAGGAATGGCTTATGTTCATGAATCTAATTACCCCGAATTAGAGGGTTCCCTGTTTGCAGGCTCTTTGAAGTTTCAATACCTAGAGCGATTAGTGCTTGATGGCAATAAAGTTATGAAACGTGAGCGCTGGTTCTCTGATATCGGAAGAGTGCGTGAGGTGACCCAAGCACCCGACGGCAATATTTATTTAAGCGTTGAGAGTAAAGGGATATTTAAAATGGTTCCGAAGGCTTAATTATTCAGCGTAAGCGTTTAAAACCGACTGAACAGACCCGTATTTTTTTAAGGCTGCTAAAGCCTCATCGTTTGAGATTGTCAAGGCTTCGACGATGTAACGCATCCCTCTATCCCAAAGTTTGTTATTGCTTAGTTGCATGTTCACCATCTTGTTATCTAAAACAAGGCCGGCACGAATCATTAGAGTCGTGGATATGAGATTGAGGATCATTTTTTGAGCGGTTCCACTTTTCATCCGTGTACTTCCTGTAACGACCTCTGGGCCCACTACTGCCTCTATGGCAATTTCTGCTAGATCTGAAAGTGGACTGTTTGGGTTGCAAGAAATTCCGGCAGTTAAAAGATGGTGTTCTCTACATTTTTTAATTCCCCCCAATACATAGGGAGTAGTTCCCGAAGCGGTAATACCAACAACCGTATCCTTTTCGTTCAGCTCAAACTTTGAAAGATCTGACCATGCTCCATCTTCATTGTCTTCGGCAAATTCAACCGCCTTTCTGATCGCAGAATCACCTCCCGCAATTAAGCCAATAACTCGGTCGTGATCAAGCCCATAAGTAGGTGGTATTTCAGAAGCATCCAAGATTCCCAGACGACCTGAGGTGCCAGCTCCGATATAAAAAAGTCTCCCCCCTGAAAGAAAACGAGGCAAAACCCTTTCAACTAACTCGGCGATTTCTGGCAAAGTCTGAGCTACCGCATCGGCAACTTTGGCGTCCTCAGCATTAATAATTTGAACCAGCTCTAAGGCAGATTTTTTTTCTAAATCACCGTAATGTGAATCGCTTTCAGTTACTTTTTGTGGTTTCATAACACAAACATAGTATCTTTTCGTTCTCAAGCATAACCAGTAATGACAAGCAAAACGGTAATTGGACTGATGTCTGGAAGTTCTTTAGACGGGATAGACCTTTGCTGCGTTCACTTTTATGAATCTGAAAAACAAATTAAGTACCGTTGGGTTAAGGGAAAAACCTACCCCATTTCTCCACCACTCAAAAAAGCCATACAAGAGGCCAGTGAAGAAGATAAACGACTAGGGTCCTCATTAGACCAGTCATTCAGCCAATTCGCTCTAAAGTGTCTTAAAACTTTTTTGAAGGAACTTGATGTGAAAGTGGACCTAATAGCTAGCCATGGACATACGGTTAAACATGAACCGGAGAATAAAATCACCGTACAAATCGGTGATGGAACCTACTGGGCGCAACAACTCAACCTACCGGTTGTTTACGATTTTCGAACCGAGGACGTTCTTCTAGGAGGACAAGGAGCTCCCCTAGTTCCTATAGGTGACACCACCCTTTTTAAGGGGTACGAGTACTGTTTGAATCTCGGAGGTATCTCCAACATCTCCTACAAACAAAATAATAGTGTGATTGCCTATGATATTTCAATGTGCAACACCCCTCTAAACGAGCTGGCACAAAGACTTGGAAAAGAATACGATAAGGGAGGTAGCATCGCTGAATCAGGACAGTTCATTCCAGATCTCTTTGACGAATTAAATAACCTAGATTATTTCAAGTTAACCGCTCCAAAATCCCTAGACAAGGCTTGGTATTTTAGTAAAATGCAATCCTTATTCAATAACGGATCTTATTCAACCGCCGATTTATTAAATACGTGTTGCGAACATATCGGATATCAAATTGCCCAATCGATTAATTCATCCAAATCCGATTCAAAACACTCTAAAGTATTAGTTACAGGAGGAGGAGCCTACAATACATTCCTCATATCTCGTATCGAAAAATACTTAGTTCCTAGATGTAAACTCGTGATCCCAGAGCCCTATCTCATTGAATATAAAGAGGCTATCATCTTTGCGCTTATGGGATGGCTAAGAGTTCATTCGAAAATCAATGTGCTGCGAACAGTTACTGGCGCAATAAGAGATACATCCTCAGGTAAAATAGCCAGTATCTAGCGGCAATTCGTAACTTTGAGAATCTAATTTGCAAAGGATGTTTATTATAGGTATCACAGGCGGATCAGGGAGTGGCAAAAGTTCTATCGTCAATGCCATCGCCGAAGGGTTCGATAAGAATAAGCTTACTGTACTCTCGCAAGACAGGTACTATAATCCACTGGATCATTTAAGCCCAGAAGAACGGAGCGTGCAAAACTTTGATCATCCCAGTGCCTTCGATTACGATTTATTAGAAAAACATCTTCAAGAATTAAAAAAGGGAAATACCATACCTGCCCCGGTGTACAGCTTCGTAAAAGAAACTAGAGAACCCGAGACGGATCCGATCAGCCCCACCCCCATTCTGCTATTAGAAGGTATTCTACTCATGAATCATCCCAAAATAAAATCGATGGTTGATCTATGGATTTACATTGACACTGATGAAGATCACCGATTAATGAGGAGAGTACTTAGAGATACTGCCGAACGCGGACAAGAACTCACCAAAGTATTTCGAAGATATACCGAGCAAGTAAAGCCAATGCATCAGAACTATATCGAAGCTTCTAAGTCTGAGGCGGATATTATCATTAACAACAATCATCACTACGATCGTTCCGTTCAATTTGTGATAAAAGCCATTCAGCAAATGGTGTGATGAAAAAGACGAAGCATCTAAAATGGCTGGGCCAATTCAAGAATATTTACCTACTGATAACCAGTTTTTTCATCATTTGGATGCTTTTCTTTGACTCAAACTCTGTCCTCATTCAGTGGCAACTTAGCAGCGAAATCAAAGACCTAGAACAAGAAAAGACCTATTTAGAATCTGAAATAGCAAGAGATAAAGCACTTTTAAAAAAGTTCGCCGATTCTATTGAAAAGGAACGCTTTGCCAGAGAACGCTATTTCTTCAAAAAAAATAACGAGGATATTTTCATCATTGAGATGAAAGACAGCCTACCAAAAGACCAATAATACCCCTCAGTTTTCAACAATTTCAAGAAAGGTTTTTAGCTGCATTTCTAAAATTGTATTTTAGACCTTCTTTATAAGTATCATGGGAAAAATCATTGCTATTGCTAACCAAAAAGGTGGTGTAGGTAAAACCACCTCTTCAGTCAATCTTTCTGCGGCTTTAGGGGCATTAGAACAAAAAGTTTTACTGATTGATGCCGATCCGCAAGCGAATGCCTCATCGGGTCTTGGTATAGATATAGAAAATGTAGGGTTAGGTACCTATCAATTATTAGAGCACACCGCAGGTGTAGACCAAGTGATTTATCCTGCCAATTCACCCAACGTATCTATCGTTCCTGCTCATATTGATCTTGTAGCCATTGAAATTGAGCTTATCGAGAAGAAACGCAGGGAGTACATGCTCAAGGAGGCGATCAGCAGTGTTAAAGACGATTACGATTATATCATCATTGATTGTGCCCCATCGCTTGGGCTATTAACCCTAAATGCACTGACAGCCGCTGACTCGGTAATCGTACCGATCCAATGCGAATACTATGCATTAGAGGGCCTCGGCAAACTTTTGAATACCATTAAAAGTGTCCAAAAGTTATACAACAAAGATCTCGACATCGAAGGAATGCTACTCACTATGTACGATTCGAGATTACGTCTTTCTAATCAAGTCGTTGAAGAGGTTAAAAAGCATTTTAGCGACATGGTTTTCGAAACGATTATTCAGAGAAACGTAAAACTAAGTGAGGCTCCAAGTTTCGGAGAAAGCATTATTAGTTATGATGCCAGCAGTAAAGGAGCGGCTAATTATTTGAGCCTAGCCAAAGAAATAGTGCAGCGTAAGCCTGCGAAGAAATCTAAAAAGAAGTCATGAGTAAAACTCGAAAGCCTGTTTTAGGAAAAGGATTATCTGCCCTACTTCAAGATCCCAATAAGGACTCGTCAATCAGTGCTGTGAATAGCCCAATGATGGCTTTTATTCATCCGGATGAAGTTGCGGTAAACCCTTATCAACCTAGAACAACTTTTGACAAAGAAGCCTTAGCTGACTTGGCTCAGTCGATCAGTGAATTAGGCATTATACAACCAATTACTGTTCGTAAAATTAGTGACGGCAGCTATCAATTGGTATCAGGAGAACGCAGATTAAGAGCTAGTAAACTGGCCAAACTAGAGTCTATCCCTGCTTTTGTAAGAGAAGCCAACGATCAAGAGTCACTTGAGATGGCTTTAGTTGAAAATATTCAACGTGAAGATTTAGACCCTATCGAAATTGCTTTGTCTTATCAAAGATTAATTGACGAGATAGACTTAACTCAAGAATCAATGAGTAAAAGAGTAGGTAAAAAAAGGTCTACCATTACGAATTACTTAAGACTTCTAAAACTTCATCCTCAAGTTCAGGGTGCGTTGAGAAGACGAGAAATCTCAATGGGTCACGGTAGAGCCTTGATGGCTGTAGAAGATGAGGAAGCGCAAATTGAACTTTTAGCTATTGTTCATGAAAAGTCACTATCTGTAAGGGCAACTGAAGACTTGGTTAAAAAGCACGGTTCTCCCAAGAACGAAAAATCAGAACCAAAGGGTCCTTCTAAGAAAGTACTTAGTGCTATTGACGATCTTGAACAAGGATTAAACAGAAAAGTTCAGTTAAAGGCATCACAAAGTGGTTCGGGTTCGATCACCATTACTTTTAGTTCTACAAAAGATTTAATACAGCTTAAAAAGCAACTCTTGGGTGAATAAAATCTACTTCATCATTTTTTTATTGTTTTTGGGACGAGCGTATGCCCAAGAAGCCACTACTACCAAAGATGAAGCAAAACAAGAGCGTAAATTAGAACGTGAGCAGCGCAGATTAGTGAGAGCGCTAGACCCATTATCTCCTTCTCGGGCAAGTTTCTTATCTGCAGCGGTTCCTGGTTTGGGTCAATTTTATAATCGAAAATACTGGAAGGTTCCATTAGCTTGGGCAGCCGTAGGTACCGGTGTATTTGTTTATCAATTTAATCAAACCGAATACTTGCGTTATCGGACCGCATTTAAGTTGCGATCGGCAGGCTTTTCTACCGATGAATTTTACGATGTCAATCTCGATGGCATCGGTCCTGATGTTTCTGACCGTGCCTTAGAAGAAGCGCAAAAAAAAGCTCAAAGTCAGAGAGACTCATCCCTCTTAATCGCCATTGGTCTTTATTTACTGAACGTTTTAGATGCAAGCGTTGACGCGCATCTAAAACCCTTTAATATGAATGAGGATTTAAATGTTTCTGTTCAACCGATTCTAAGGCAACACCCTGTTCAAATGGGGGCTGAAATCGGTTTAAATCTAAAAATAACCTTATGAGTAACTTTGTTTTACTTGGATACGGTCGCATGGGAAAACGAATTCAGGAGATCGCCGAAGAGCGTGGTCACCGAATTGTTTTGGCAACAAGTCATACCCCGGTATCGATTCCTGAAAGTGCCGATGCTGTGATCAATTTCAGCACGCCTGATTCAGCCTTTGAATTGGTCGCCTTATCACTAAGTCAAGGAATTCCTGTTATTTCTGGCACTACCGGATGGGATCACCTAGTACCAAAGGCCAATGAAATGGCACTAGAGAATAATACGGCATTTATTTATTCGAGCAATTTTAGTTTAGGTGTCAACTTAACCTTTGCGGTCAATAAAAAACTTGCAGAACTCTTAAAACCCTATTCACAGTATAAGGTAAGCATCGAAGAAATCCATCATAAGCATAAACTTGATGCACCTAGCGGAACGGCTATTTCTCTAGCTCAGCCTCATATTGAATCAAGAGAACTTGACGGATATCAATTAGGTGATTCCACCGAAAAACTTCCGATCTATTCGATTCGTAAAGGGGAAATTCCAGGAACCCATCACGTACACTATAAAAGCGATATCGACGAGATCACATTAAGTCACGAGGCTCATAATCGTGACGGTTTCGCACTGGGATCAGTAATTGCAGCCGAATGGATTGTAGGTAAAAAAGGTATTTTTACCATGAATGACGTTTTAAACCTGTAGCAATGACTTTAACACAGTGGCTTATCTTCTTCTTAGCTGTACAGCTCGTACATGGATTAGGAACTTTTAAACTTTATCAAAAAGCAGGTCAGGAGGGTTATAAAGCATTCATTCCCGTTTACAACTTAATCGTAGCACTTTCCTTTTTAGAGCGACCCAAATGGTGGACGATTCTCTTCTTTTTGCCGATCATCAACCTAATCCTATTTCCAGTTCTTTGGATTGATCTTTTGTACGCCTTTAAAAAGAAACCTAAATCTATAGAAATGCTTTGGGTGATTTTAAGTTTAGGACTCTACCTAGTACCTCTAAACTACGCCTCAAGTACTGAATTTCAAACCAATCGTCAGAAACCGGAACAAACCAAAACCGGTGAATGGCTATCATCTCTAACCTTTGCGGTGGTAGCAGCTACCCTGGTTCACACCTATTTTCTACAGCCCTATGCGATCCCGACAGGCTCTCTAGAACGAACGCTACGAATTGGTGATTTTCTAATCGTTAGTAAGTTTCATTACGGAGCTAGAATTCCAATGACAGCAGTGTCCACTCCCATGGTTCATGATACCCTACCTATTTTAAAGGTAAAGTCTTATTTGAAGAAACCTCAAATCCCCTATTTAAG
>JAAZVY010000032.1 GCA_018623195.1 Flavobacteriaceae bacterium
ATTGAAGCTGTTGCTGAGTATGATGAAAACTTAATGGAGAAATTCTTCGAAGACGAAGATTCTATCACAGAAGAAGAGGTACATGCTGCGCTTCGTGCTGCCGTTATGGACATGAGCATCATCCCAATGGTTTGTGGTTCTTCATTCAAAAATAAAGGGGTTCAATTCCTTCTTGATGCGGTTTGTCGTTATTTACCTTCACCTTTAGATAAGGAGGCGATTGTAGGAACAAACCCGAACACGGATGAAGAGATTGCGCGTAAGCCAGATCCTAAAGAGCCTTTCTCAGCACTAGCCTTTAAGATTGCAACCGATCCTTTCGTAGGTCGCTTAGCTTTTTTTAGAGCTTACTCGGGTACTCTTAATGCGGGGTCTTACGTTCTAAACAATCGTTCAGGTAATAAAGAGCGTATTTCTCGTATTTACCAGATGCACTCTAACAAGCAAAATGCGATTGAATCAATTTCTGCTGGGGATATTGGAGCTGCTGTAGGTTTTAAGGATATCAAAACGGGTGATACCCTTTCTGATGAAAAGAACCCAATCGTACTTGAAAGTATGGTTTTCCCTGATCCGGTAATCGGTATCGCTGTTGAGCCTAAGACTAAGGCTGACGTTGATAAGTTAGGTATGGCTTTAGCTAAATTAGCTGAAGAAGATCCTACCTTCCAGGTGAAAACAGATGAGGCATCAGGTCAGACGATTATTTCTGGTATGGGTGAGCTTCACTTAGATATTATTGTGGACCGTTTACGTCGCGAGTTTAAAGTTGAGGTAAATCAAGGTCAACCACAGGTTGAATACAAAGAAGCAATTACTCAGAAAGCAGATCACCGTGAGGTTTACAAGAAGCAAACGGGTGGTCGTGGTAAATTCGCAGATATCGTATTTACCATTGAGCCTGCTGAAGAAGGTAAATCAGGCCTTGAGTTTGTAAACGAAGTAAAAGGTGGTAACGTACCTAAAGAATTTATCCCTTCTGTTGAGAAAGGTTTCAAAGAGGCTATGAAGAATGGTCCTTTAGCCGGTTTCGAGATGGATAGTATGAAGATTACACTTAAAGATGGGTCTTTTCACCCGGTGGATTCAGATCAACTTTCTTTTGAACTAGCTGCAAAGCTTGGTTATAAAGAGTCTGCGCGTGCTGCTAAGGCTGTTATTCTCGAGCCAATTATGAAGCTTGAGGTTTTAACTCCTGAAGAGAACATGGGTGATATCGTTGGAGATCTTAATCGTCGTCGCGGTCAAGTGAATTCAATGGATGATAGAGCTGGTTCTAAAGTAGTTAAGGCTTCTGTTCCACTTTCAGAAATGTTTGGATATGTAACTTCTTTACGTACCCTTTCTTCGGGTAGAGCTACTTCCACTATGGAGTTCTCGCACTACGCCGAAACACCTTCGAATATTTCTGAGGAAGTTATTAAGGCAACTAAAGGAGATAATTAATCTATCAAAGCTATGAGCCAAAAAATTAGAATTAAACTAAAATCATACGATCATAATTTGGTAGATAAATCTGCCGATAAGATTGTTAAGACAGTGAAAACTACTGGTGCTATTGTTACCGGTCCAATTCCACTGCCAACGAATAAAAAAATCTTTACTGTTCTACGTTCTCCTCACGTGAACAAAAAATCTCGTGAGCAGTTTCAGTTAAGCTCTTACAAGAGACTTCTAGATATCTACAGTTCATCATCGAAAACGATTGATGCTCTTATGAAGCTAGAATTACCTAGTGGAGTTGAGGTAGAGATTAAAGTCTAATTATAATCGAGCCTTAGTGCTCGTGACATGTCTCAAACGAGGGTTTGAGAAAAACGGTAATAGAAAAGTTCTGGGTCAGGGTTTTTCTTGACCCAAATTTTTTAAAAAGAATTAATAATTAAATAAATAGTATGTCTGGGTTAATTGGAAAAAAGATCGGCATGACTAGCATTTTTGACGAGAATGGGAAGAATATTCCTTGTACCGTTATTCAGGCTGGGCCATGCGTGGTTACCCAAGTCAGAACCGAAGAGGTTGACGGGTATGATGCACTTCAACTCGGTTTCGATGACAAGGCAGAAAAACGTGCTTCAAAGGCTGAAATTGGTCATGCCAAAAAAGCGGGTACTTCTCCTAAGAAAAAGCTCATCGAATTCCGATATTTTGAAAATGGTAAATATGGTATCGGTGACACCATCGATGTAACTCTTTTTCAAGAAGGAGAGTTTGTCGATGTTATTGGTACTTCTAAAGGTAAAGGTTTCCAAGGGGTTGTTAAACGTCACGGTTTTGCCGGAGTAGGTCAATCTACACACGGTCAGCACAACCGTTTACGTGCTCCTGGTTCTATTGGTGCCGCTTCTTATCCTGCAAGAGTATTCAAAGGAATGCGTATGGCTGGAAGAATGGGTGGTGATCAAGTAACGGTTCAGAACCTACGAGTGGTTAAAGTTCTTCCTGAGAAGAATGTGCTTGTTGTTAAGGGTTGTGTGCCTGGTCATAAAAATGCATACGTAACAATCGAGAAGTAATGAAAGTAGCAGTATTAGATCGTAACGGAAAAGAAACCGGTCGTAGCGTAGAGCTTTCGAACGATATTTTTGGTTTTGAGCCAAATGAGCATGCTATTTATTTAGATGTGAAGCAATACTTAGCGCATCAGCGCCAAGGTAATCACAAGGCTAAAGAGCGTGGAGAGATTGCTGGTAGTACCAGAAAGCTTAAAAAGCAAAAAGGAACGGGTACCGCACGTGCTGGTTCTATTAAGTCTCCTGTATTCAGAGGAGGTGGTAGAATTTTTGGACCACGACCACATGGTTATGACCAAAAATTGAATAAAAATGTTAAGCGTATTGCTCGTAGATCAGCATTAAGTCTTAAGGCAAAAGAGAATGCATTAATGGTTATCGAAGACCTTGCGTTTGATGCACCAAAGACGAAGGATTTCATCTCAGTTTTGGAATCACTTGGTATTCAGGCTAAAAAGTCCCTTTTTGTCTTGGCTGACGCTAACAAAAACGTATATTTGTCGTCTCGTAATTTAGAGCAGTCTAAAGTTGTAACTAGTTCAGAATTAAACACTTATAGCATTGTTAATGCTGCAAATGTTGTTCTTTCAGAGAGTGCAATTGAGGCTATTGAAACCAATTTAAACAAATAATTGAGGTATGAGTATTCTTATTAAGCCCATTATTACTGAAAAGTTAAGTGCTGAAGGCGAGCTTTTCAATCGTTATGGTTTCTATGTAGATCCTAAGGCAAATAAAATCCAGATTAAGGAAGCTGTTGAGTCTACTTACGGTGTTACCGTAGACAAGGTTAGAACTCAGATTTATGCTGCAGAGCGTAAAACACGTTATACTAAAACTGGAATTCAGCACGGTAAGACAAACCTTCTTAAGAAGGCTATTGTTCAGGTTGCTGAAGGTGAAGTAATTGATATTTACAGTAATCTATAATATACTGAAATGGCTGTTAGAAAATTAAAACCGATTACACCGGGACAACGTTTTAAGGTTGTCAATGGTTTTGATGCGATCACTGCGTCTAAGCCGGAGAAAAGCCTTTTAGCTCCCCTTAAAAAATCGGGTGGACGTAATTCAGACGGTAAGATGACGGCTTCTCACAGAGGTGGGGGTCACAAACGTCGTTACCGTATTATTGATTTCAAAAGAACGAAAGAAGGTGCTGCTGAAGTACTTTCTATCGAGTACGATCCGAATAGAACTGCTTTTATCGCTCTAGTTCAATATGCTGATGGCGAGAAGCGTTATGTTATTGCTCAAAATGGGCTTGAAGTTGGTTCTTCAATCCAGGCGGGTGAAGGAGCTACTCCAGATGTTGGAAATGCTCTTAAGCTGAAGGATATCCCTCTAGGTACGATCATTTCTTGTATCGAGCTACGTCCAGGTCAGGGTGCCGTTATGGCACGTAGTGCTGGTTCTTTTGCTCAATTAATGGCGAAGGATGGTAAGTTCGTAACGATCAAATTACCTTCGGGAGAGACTCGTTTGATCCTTGGAGAATGTATGGCTACCATTGGGGCTATTTCTAATTCAGATCACCAGTTGATCGTTTCAGGTAAAGCTGGTAGAAGTCGTTGGTTAGGTCGTCGTCCACGTACAAGACCTGTGGTTATGAACCCTGTCGATCACCCAATGGGTGGTGGTGAAGGTCGTGCTTCAGGAGGTCACCCAAGATCTAAGAATGGTATTCCTGCTAAAGGTTATAGAACTCGTTCTAAGACTAAGGATAGCAACAGATATATTGTAGAACGAAGAAAGAAATAAGATAGATGGCACGTTCACTTAAAAAAGGTCCTTTTATTCATCATAGTCTTGAAAAGAAAGTTCAAGCTAATGTTGAATCAGGAAAGACTACAGTTATCAAAACTTGGTCTAGAGCTTCAATGATTTCGCCTGATATGGTAGGTCAAACTATTGCGGTTCACAATGGAAAGCAATTTGTTCCTGTTTACGTTACTGAGAACATGGTGGGTCACAAATTAGGTGAGTTTTCACCAACCCGTTCGTTCAGAGGTCACGCAGGTGCTAAAAACAAAGGTAAAAAGTAATTAAGCTATGGGAGTTCGTAAAAAACAAATGGCTGAGAGAATAAAGGAGGAGCGTAAGCAAGTTGCTTTTGCCCGTCTGAATGATTTTCCAACCTCACCAAGAAAGATGCGCCTTGTTGCCGACTTAATTCGTGGTAAAGAAATCGAATTGGCTCTAGCTACTTTAAAGTTTAGTACTAAGGCGGCTTCTAAGCCATTAGAAAAGCTTCTTTTGTCTGCAATTGCAAACTGGGAAGCTAAGAATCAAGATGCTTCTTTAGAAGATGCTTCTTTAATCGTAAAAGAAATCCGTGTAGACGGTGGAACGATGTTAAAGCGTTTACAGACAGCGCCTCAAGGTCGCGCCCACCGTATCCGCAAAAGATCAAATCATGTAACCTTAGTATTAGGTTCTAATAATAACGCAGCTAGCAACTAATATGGGACAGAAAACTAATCCAATTGGAAATCGCTTAGGTATTATCCGTGGCTGGGAATCAAACTGGTACGGTGGTAACGATTACGGGGATAAACTTGCCGAGGATGATAAAATCCGCAAGTACGTAATGGCTCGCTTGTCGAAGGCTAGCGTTTCACGTGTAATCATTGAGAGAACCCTAAAACTAGTTACAATTACTATTACGACTGCTCGTCCTGGTATTATTATCGGTAAAGGTGGTCAAGAAGTTGATAAATTAAAAGAAGAGCTTAAGAAGATCACAGGTAAGGATGTTCAGATCAATATTCACGAGATCAAACGTCCTGAGCTAGATGCTAATCTAGTTGCCGCTTCTATTGCCCGTCAAATTGAAAACCGTATCTCTTACCGTAGAGCTATCAAAATGGCTATTGCCTCTGCTATTCGTATGAATGCTGAAGGTATTAAGGTTATGATTTCGGGTCGTTTGAATGGTGCTGAAATGGCTCGTTCAGAATCATATAAGGAGGGTCGTATTCCTCTATCTACTTTCCGTGCAGATGTAGATTACGCTCTTGAAGAGGCTCACACTACTTATGGTCGTCTTGGAATCAAGGTTTGGATCATGAAAGGTGAGGTTTATGGAAAGAGAGAGTTATCTCCATTAGTTGGTCTTTCAACTAACTCAGGAAGTGGTAAATCATCAAAACAAGATGGTGCTGCAAAGCGTCGTCGTAGAAAGTAATATAAAGTAGAAGAAGGATTATGTTACAGCCAAAAAGAACCAAATTTCGCAAAGCCCAGAAGGGCCGCATGAAAGGAATTTCACAACGTGGCCATCAGCTTTCGAATGGAATGTTTGGTATTAAATCGTTAGACTCAAAGTTCATTACTTCACGTCAGATTGAGGCAGCTCGTATTGCAGCGACCCGTTACATGAAGCGTCAAGGACAGCTTTGGATTAAAATTTTTCCAGACAAGCCTATCACTAAGAAACCTCTAGAGGTACGTATGGGTAAAGGTAAAGGTGCTCCTGAGTATTGGGTGGCAGTTGTTAAACCCGGACGTATAATGTTTGAAGTTGCAGGTGTTCCTAAGGAAGTGGCAGAAGAGGCTTTACGTCTTGCTGCTCAGAAACTACCATGTAGAACTAAATTTATTGTTGCACGTGACTTCGTTGCAGAATAAAATTGATCGTTGATATGAAACAGTCGGAAATCATAGAATTATCAGTAGAAGATCTAAAAGCTAAGCTTGCTTCACTGAAAAAGGAGTTGTCAGATTTATCATTAGGACACTCTGTTTCTCCGTTAGAGAATCCATTAATTCTTCGTTCAACACGTAGAACTATTGCACGAATCTCTACTGAATTGTCTAAAAGAGAATTACAATAACGGCCTGGCCTTATGGAAAATAGAAACTTAAGAAAAGAAAGAATTGGTGTTGTCACTAGTAACAAAATGGAGAAATCTATTGTTGTTTCTGAGGTGAAACGTGTTAAGCACCCTATGTACGGTAAGTTCGTACTTAAGACCAAGAAGTATGTAGCGCATGATGAGAAGAACGATTGTAATGAGGGCGATACAGTAAAGATCATGGAAACTCGACCATTGAGTAAGCGTAAATGCTGGAGATTGGTTGAAATTATTGAACGAGCTAAGTAATTAGGAATGGTACAACAAGAATCAAGATTAAGAGTTGCTGACAACACTGGTGCCAAAGAGGTACTTACTATTCGTGTTTTAGGTGGAACTAAGCGTCGTTATGCTTCGCTTGGAGACAAGATTGTAGTTACTGTTAAGGACGCTACACCAAACGGAACTGTGAAAAAAGGTACCGTTTCTAAAGCAGTTGTAGTTCGCACTAAGAAAGAGGTTAGACGTCCAGATGGATCGTATATCCGTTTTGATGATAATGCATGTGTTCTATTAAATGCTACTGGAGAAATGAGAGGTACTCGTGTTTTTGGTCCAGTTGCAAGAGAATTACGTGATCGTCAATTCATGAAGATTGTTTCATTAGCCCCTGAGGTGCTTTAATCTTACGTAGAAATGATAAAGTTAAAATTAAAAGTAGGAGATAAGGTTCAAGTAACCACTGGAGAACACAAAGGTGCTCAAGGAGCAATTGTTTCTCTAGACAAGGTGAAAAACCGCGCTATTGTTGAAGGTGTAAATTTAGTTTCTAAGCACCAGAAGCCTAGCTCAAATAATCCACAAGGAGGTATTGTACAGAAAGAAGCACCCATTCATATTTCGAATCTTTCACTTCTTGATCCTAAAGATGGATCACCGACACGTGTTGGTTATGAAGTACGCGATGGTAAGAAAGTTCGTGTTTCTAAAAAATCAAACGAAGTATTATAAGCCATGGAATATACTCCAAGATTAAAACAAGAATATTCTGATCGTATCGTTTCTGCGTTGAGCGAACAATTCAATTACAAAAATGTAATGATGGTTCCTAAACTAGAGAAGATTGTTATTAGTAGAGGTGTAGGTGCTGCCGTAGCTGACAAAAAGTTAGTAGACCAAGCAGTTGAAGAACTTACGACTATCTCAGGTCAGAAAGCGATTGCTACTATTTCTAAGAAAGACGTTGCTTCATTTAAGCTGCGTAAAGGAATGCCTATTGGCGCGAAGGTTACTCTTCGAGGTGAGCGTATGTATGAATTTTTAGATCGTTTGATTACTGTTGCACTTCCACGTGTACGTGATTTTCAAGGGATCAAATCTACCGGATTTGATGGTCGTGGTAACTACAATTTAGGGGTTACTGAACAAATCATCTTCCCAGAAATCAACATTGATAAAATCAATCGAATTAACGGTATGGATATCACTTTCGTGACGAGTGCCGGAACTGATAACGAGGCTCAAGCCTTATTAACTGAATTAGGTCTACCGTTTAAAAAGAATTAGTATGGCTAAAGAATCTATGAAAGCCCGTGAACGCAAAAGGGCAAAGTTGGTTGCAAAATATGCTGCAAAGCGTGAAGCTTTAAAAGCTGCAGGAGATTATGAAGCACTTCAGAAGCTTCCAAAAAATGCTTCTCCAGTAAGAATGCGTAATCGTTGCAAATTAACAGGTCGTCCTCGTGGATACATGAGAACTTTTGGTATTTCACGAGTTACTTTCCGTGAAATGGCTAACCAAGGTTTGATCCCAGGTGTAACTAAAGCCAGCTGGTAGATATTTATTAAAGAAATTTTAAGATGGTAACAGATCCAATTGCAGATTTTTTAACTCGTATTCGTAATGCGAGCAGTGCTGGACACAGAGTGGTTGAAATACCTGCTTCAAACGTTAAGAAAGAAATTACCAAGATCCTTTTCGATCAAGGTTATATCCTTAGCTACAAATTTGAAGATACTAGCGCTCAGGGTTCAATTAAAATTGCCCTCAAGTATGATACGGTAACTAAAGAACCGATCATCAGAAAGATTGAAAGAGTGAGTAAGCCAGGTCTACGTAAGTACTCGGGTAAAGGTGATCTTCCACGTGTACTTAATGGATTAGGAATTGCTGTAGTCTCTACCTCTCATGGTGTGATGACTTCTAAGCAAGCTCGTAAGGAAAACGTTGGTGGGGAAGTTCTTTGCTACGTATATTAAATTTGAATAACTGATAGATTATGTCAAGAATAGGAAATAACCCAATCTCGATTCCAGATGGTGTTACAGTGACTGTAGCTGACCAAACCATTACGGTTAAAGGTAAGTTAGGTGAGTTAACTCAGGAGTTTGATGCTGTATCCATTGAGGTAGTTGACGGAAGTGTTTCTGTTAGCCGTCCTTCAGATTCAAAAGATCACCGTGCAAAGCACGGCCTTTACCGATCTCTTGTGAACAACATGATTCAGGGAGTCTCTCAAGGTTGGACTAAAGAATTAGAGCTTGTAGGTGTTGGATATCGTGCCAGCAACCAAGGTCAAAAATTAGATTTAGCAATTGGTTTTTCGCACAACATTGTTTTGGATATCGCTCCAGAGGTTAAAGTCGAGACTGTTTCTGAAAAAGGAAAAAATCCAATCGTTAAACTAACATCATTCGACAAACAACTTGTAGGTCAAGTTGCTGCCAAGATCCGTGGCTTCAGAAAGCCAGAGCCTTACAAAGGAAAAGGTATCAAGTTTGTTGGTGAACAAATTAGAAGAAAAGCAGGTAAATCTGCATAACCGTAATATACTATGGGATTAAGTAAACTAGAGAGAAGACAACGTATCCAAAAGCGTATTCGCAAAGTTTCTTTTGGTACTCCAGAGCGTCCTAGATTAGCTGTTTTTCGCAGTAACAAAGAGATCTACGCTCAAATTATTGACGATCGTAACGGTGTTACTCTTGCAGCAGCATCATCTCGCGACAAAGGAGTTTCAGTAGAAGGAACCAAAATTGAACAAGCAAACGCTGTTGGTAAGAGCATTGCAGAGAAAGCCCTTGCAAAAGGTATTTCAGCTGTAGCTTTTGATAGAGGAGGAAATTTGTATCACGGTAGAGTTAAATCTTTAGCTGAAGGAGCTAGAGAAGGCGGACTTAAATTCTAATCACTATTATGTATCAGAACTATAAAAATGTTGAGATTGTTAAACCAGGTGGTTTAGAACTAAAGGACCGTCTTGTTGGGGTTCAACGTGTAACTAAAGTAACTAAAGGTGGTCGTGCTTTTGGATTCTCTGCAATCGTTGTTGTAGGTGATGAAAATGGTGTTGTTGGTCACGGTTTAGGTAAATCTAAAGAAGTGGCAACTGCTATTTCTAAAGCAGTGGAGGACGCAAAGAAGAATCTAGTACGTATTCCTCTTACTCACGGTACGCTACCTCACGAGCAAAAAGGTAAGTTTGGTGGTGCAAGAGTATATCTTCAGCCTGCTTCACAAGGTACCGGGGTTATTGCCGGTGGTGCTGTACGTGCGGTGTTAGAAGCTGTTGGTGTACACGATGTACTTTCAAAGTCTCAAGGTTCATCTAACCCTCACAACGTAGTTAAAGCAACTTTCGATGCTTTATTACAACTTCGCGATGCAAAGTCTATTGCTAAGCAACGTGGAATTAGTTTAGACAAAGTATTTAACGGATAATTGTGGTCATGGGAAAAATTAAAATCACTCAAGTAAAAAGCAGTATCAAACGTCCACAGAATCAAAAGCGTACGTTAGAGGCTTTAGGCTTGAAAAAAATTGGACAGGTAGTAGAACACGATTCTACACCGAATATTCTTGGAATGGTTAAAGTAGTTGAGCACTTAGTTAATGTTCAACAATCATAAAGTATAGATAATGAACCTACACAGTTTAAAGCCTGCAGAAGGCTCAGTTCATAGAGAAGGAAAACGCGTTGGTCGCGGAGAAGGATCTGGTAAAGGTGGTACTGCTGCTCGTGGTCACAAGGGAGCTAAGTCACGTTCTGGATATTCTAAAAAGATTGGTTTTGAAGGAGGTCAAATGCCCCTTCAACGTCGTGTTCCTAAATTTGGTTTCAAAAACATCAATCGTAAAGAGTACCGTGGTATTGGCTTAGACCAACTAGAAGCTCTTGCCGCTACCGGTCAAACAGATATTACTTTTGAAGTTTTAGTTGCGAATGGTATCGCTCGTAAGAATGATTTAGTGAAGATCCTTGCTAACGGTGCAGTTTCGTCTAAAGTTAATGTAACAGTTCACAAGTTTACGGCTTCAGCTAAGTCAGCAATCGAAGCCGCTGGTGGTACTGCTACTGAGATTTAATTTTTTCTAAATGAAGAAGTTTATAGAAACCTTAACGAATATCTGGAAGATCGAAGAGTTACGTAACAAGATTATCGTAACTCTTGGTTTGCTTCTCGTTTATCGTTTCGGAGCACAGGTAGTATTACCTGGTATAGATACTGATCAACTTGTACAGTTAAACCAAAACACCGAACAGGGTATTCTAGGTATTCTTAATGCCTTTACAGGTGGTGCATTTGCTAATGCATCCATCTTTGCGTTAGGAATTATGCCTTACATTTCTGCTTCTATTGTTGTACAATTGATGGGTATTGCAATTCCTTACCTACAGAAGTTAGATAAAGAGGGAGAGAGTGGTCGTAAGACCAAAACTCAGATTACACGTTGGTTAACTATCGCCATCTGTATTGTTCAAGCTCCTGCTTATTTATATGGATTGAGTGCATTAGGTGTTCCTGATAGTGCTTTTGTCTTAGGTAAAGGTCTTGGTTTTATGATTCCTGCGGTTGTAATTCTTGTTACAGGTACTGTATTTGCGATGTGGTTGGGTGAGCGTATTACTGATAAAGGAATTGGTAATGGAATTTCATTACTAATTATGGTTGGTATTATCGCAACACTACCGCAATCATTTGTACAGGAGTTTATTTCTAGAACTGCGAATAACAACGGAGGATTAATGCTCATACTTGTAGAACTAATTCTTTGGTTCGTAGTGATTCTAGCATCTATTCTTGTAGTTATGGCTGTTCGCCAGGTTCCTGTTCAATATGCACGTCGAACGGCTTCAGGTTCAGAGGCAGCAGTTGGTGCTCGTCAGTATATTCCCCTAAAGTTAAATGCCTCAGGAGTAATGCCTATCATTTTTGCTCAGGCAATCATGTTTGCCCCTGGTCTTATTGGTCGTTCGTTTAATGATACTGAAATTGGTCAGTGGTTAGAGGTTAATTTTCAAGATATATTCGGCTTAGCCTACAATATTCTATTCGCTTTCTTGATCATCGTATTTACCTTTTTGTATACGGCTATCACGATTCCTACATCTAAGATGGCTGATGATCTTAAGCGTAGTGGCGGATTTGTTCCTGGGGTAAGACCTGGAGCTGAAACCGGCGATTTTTTAGATAAAGTGATGTCTCTAATAACCTTCCCTGGTGCCATTTTCTTAGCGATCCTTGCGGTTTTACCTGCAGTGGTTGTTAAGCTTATGGATGTACAGGCGGGTTGGGCATTATTCTACGGTGGTACTTCACTACTTATTATGGTGGGTGTTGCTATTGATACCGTTCAACAAGTAAATGCGTATTTATTGAATCGTCACTACGATGGTTTAATGAAATCGGGTAAAAATCGAAAAGTAGCTTAATTATGGCAAAACAAGCGGCTATTGAGCAAGATGGAAGTATTATCGAAGCGTTATCTAACGCGATGTTTCGTGTGGAGCTAGATAATGGCCATGTTGTTACGGCTCACATCTCTGGTAAGATGCGTATGCATTATATCAAGTTGCTGCCAGGAGATAAGGTAAAGTTGGAGATGAGCCCATATGATTTAACTAAAGCAAGAATTACATACAGATATTAATATGAAGGTTAGGGCATCTATTAAGAAAAGAAGCGCCGATTGTAAAATTGTGCGTCGTAAGGGTCGACTATACGTGATCAACAAGAAGAATCCAAAATTTAAACAAAGACAAGGATAGTTATGGCAAGAATTGCTGGGGTTGATATACCTAAACAGAAGCGTGGTGTCATTGCACTTACTTACATTTTCGGTATCGGAAGAAGTCGTGCAAAAGATATCCTAGAACAAGCTGGAGTTTCAGAAGACAAAAAGGTGTCTGATTGGAACGATGATGAAATCGGAAAAATCCGTGATGCTGTATCTCAGTTCACTATTGAAGGTGAATTGCGTTCAGAAGTGTCTCTAAACATCAAGCGTCTTATGGACATTGGTTGTCAACGAGGTATTCGTCACAGACTTGGTCTTCCATTGCGCGGACAACGTACTAAGAACAACTCGCGTACTCGTAAAGGGAAGCGTAAAACAGTTGCTAACAAGAAGAAAGCAACCAAATAATAGCTTAATATGGCAAAAGGAACTAGTAAAACCGTTAAGAAACGTAAAGTTATTGTTGAGAGTACTGGTGAAGCGCATATCGTTTCTTCATTCAACAACATTATTATTTCACTTACCAACAAGAATGGCGATGTAATTTCATGGTCTTCTGCGGGTAAGATGGGCTTTAGAGGATCTAAGAAGAATACTCCTTACGCTGCACAGGTTGCTGCTGAGGATTGTGCTAAGGTTGCTCAAGAAGCTGGTCTTCGTAAAGTGAAAGTTTTCGTTAAAGGACCTGGAAATGGTCGTGAATCTGCGATTCGTTCGATTCACAATTCGGGTATCGAAGTAACAGAGATTGTTGATGTTACTCCAATGCCACACAACGGATGTAGACCACCAGCAAGAAGAAGAGTTTAATTTTATTGATTAATAGAGGGCTAATGGTTGTCGAAGGATAAGCCTTAATTCATAACCACCTCGCAATTTTATTTTTATGGCAAGATATACAGGACCATCTACTAAAATCGCTCGTAAGTTTGGTGAAGCCATCTTCGGTGATGACAAATCTTTTGAAAAGAAGAATTATCCTCCAGGACAACACGGTAACAACCGTCGTAGAGGTAAGAAATCTGAGTATGCTGTACAGCTTATGGAAAAGCAGAAAGCAAAGTATACTTATGGTATTCTTGAAAAACAGTTCCGTAACCTTTTCGCTAAAGCGAACAGAAGTAAAGGAGTTACCGGTGAAGTACTTCTTCAACTTTGTGAATCTCGTTTAGACAACGTGGTTTATCGTTTTGGTATTGCACCTTCTCGCAGAGCTGCACGTCAGTTAGTTTCTCACCGTCATGTAACGGTTGATGGAGAGATTGTAAACATCCCATCTTATCAGGTTAAGCCAGGTCAAGTGGTTGGTGTTCGTGAGAAATCTAAGTCAGTTCAGAAAATCACTGACTCGTTAGCTAATGCAAATCAGTCTTTCGAATGGCTAAACTGGAATTCAGCGAAGCTTGAGGGGACCTTTGTAAATGTTCCTGAGCGTGTTCAGATCCCTGAGGCGATCAAAGAGCAGCTAATCGTTGAATTGTATTCTAAATAATTTCACCCTCAATAACCTTTTGATATGGCAATACTTAATTTTCAAAAGCCGGATAAAGTAATCATGATCGAGTCAACCGATTTCGATGGGAAATTTGAATTTCGCCCATTGGAACCGGGTTACGGTTTAACCGTAGGAAACGCTCTTCGTCGTGTGTTACTTTCATCTTTAGAGGGCTTTGCGATTACTTCTATACGCATTGAAGGTGTAGATCATGAGTTTTCAGTAATTCCTGGAGTTGTTGAAGACGTAACGGAGATGATCCTTAACCTTAAGCAAGTTCGTTTTAAACGTCAAATCGATGATGTTGAGAACGAAACTGTAGCGATCTCAATTGCTAATACAGATAAGATCACTGCTGGTGATTTCCAGAAATTCATTTCTGGTTTCCAAGTTTTAAACCCAGATCATGTAATCTGCAACTTAGATAGCAAGGTTAACATTAACCTTCAATTAACTATCGAGAAAGGACGCGGTTATGTATCGGCTGATGATAACAAGAAGGCGAATGCTCCTATCGGAACCATCGCTATCGATTCTATCTTTACACCTATCAAGAACGTTAAGTATAGCATCGAGAATTATCGTGTAGAGCAAAAAACTGACTTCGAGAAATTAATTTTCGAAATAGTAACTGATGGTTCAATTGCTCCAAAAGACGCACTTACCGAAGCTGCTAAAATTCTTATCCACCACTTTATGTTATTCTCTGATGAGAGAATCACTCTAGAGGCAGAAGAGTTAGAGCGCACAGAGACTTACGATGAAGAATCTTTACACATGCGTCAGCTTCTAAAAACCAAACTAGTAGACATGGACCTTTCTGTTCGTGCACTAAATTGTTTAAAAGCTGCTGAGGTTGATACTTTAGGTGATCTTGTTTCATTCAACAAGAACGACTTAATGAAATTCAGAAACTTTGGTAAGAAGTCGTTAACTGAGCTAGAAGAACTTGTTCAAAGTAAGGGGTTAGAATTTGGAATGGATCTAGCCAAGTACAAATTAGATAGAGACTAAATATGAGACACGGGAAGAAAATCAATCACTTAGGGCGTACTGCTTCACACCGCAAGTCTATGCTTGCAAATATGGCATGTTCTCTAATTGAGCATAAGCGTATCAATACTACTACCGCAAAGGCTAAAGCACTTAAGCAGTTTGTTGAGCCGCTTATTACAAAAGCGAAAGCTGAGAATAATTCAACAATAGAAAAGAGCACTCACAATCGTAGAGTCGCTTTCAGTTACCTAAGAAGTAAAGAAGCTGTTGCTCACCTATTCTCTGAGGTTTCAGAGAAAGTTGCTGATCGTCAAGGTGGTTACACACGTATCATCAAACTTGGAAATCGTCTAGGTGATAGCGCTGACATGGCTCTTATCGAGTTAGTTGACTTCAATGAAACGTACAACGCTACTGAAAAGAAAGCGAAGTCAACTCGTAGAAGTCGTCGTTCTAAGTCTGCAGAGACCAAAGAGGCTGCTCCAGCAGTTGAAGAAGTTGCCGTAGCTGAAGCTCCTGCTGCTGAAGAAGCTGCTCCAGAAGTAGATACTACAGAAGAATCAACCGATGAAGAGACGAAATAGACGTTCATTGTTAATTACTTCAAGATAATAGAAAAGGATACACTTAGCTGTGTATCCTTTTTTTATGTTTTTTTGTCACTAAATAAAAATGAGAATGAAATATACCCAAAGAAAAGATGCTATCCTGTTATTAGAAGATGGAACCGTTTTTTACGGTAAGTCTGTTGCTAATATAGAAGGTACTGCTTTTGGTGAAATTTGTTTTAATACTGGTATGACTGGGTACCAAGAGATTTTTACTGATCCAAGTTATTTTGGTCAGATTATGGTGCTTACCAATGCTCACATTGGTAATTATGGTACTGCAGAAGATGAAATAGAATCGTCGTCAGTTAAGATTGCTGGTTTAGTGTGTAAAAATTTTAGTTACACCTATTCTCGTCCAGGTGCCGATGCTTCTTTAGAGGAATTCTTGAATAAGAATCACACCTTCGCTATTTCAGATGTAGATACTCGTGCGCTTGTTGCTCATATTAGAGATCATGGGGCACAAAATGCCGTAATTTCTACGCGAGTTGACGAAATCGAGCAGTTAAGCATCGAATTGGCTTCTGTGCCGAGCATGGCGGGCTTAGAATTGGCCTCAGAGGTTTCAACCAAAGAGCCCTACTTTTTCGGCGATCCGGAGTCTAAGTGGAAGGTGTCAGTACTTGACCTTGGTGTCAAACGCAATATATTACGCTGCTTATCTGAACGCGGAGCTTATTTAAAAGTTTTTCCTCACAACACTAGCTTTGAAGAGTTAAGTGAATGGGGTCCTGATGGATACTTTGTCTCTAATGGTCCTGGCGATCCTGAGCCATTGAATGAGGCGATAGCTACTACCAAAGAAATTGTAGGTTCAAAGAAGCCTTTGTTTGGTATTTGCCTAGGTCATCAGGTACTAGCCCTTTCTCACGGGGTTCAAACCTTTAAAATGCATAATGGTCACCGTGGAATTAACCATCCGGTTTTAAATGTATTAACCGGTAGAGGTGAGATTACTTCTCAAAATCATGGTTTCGCTGTTTCTAAGGATTCACTTGAAAAGAATGATGAGCTAGAGATTACACATACCCACCTTAACGATCAAACGGTTGCTGGTATACAGCGAAAAGACAGTGCTGTATTCTCGGTGCAATACCACCCTGAAGCAAGCCCTGGGCCGCACGATTCGAGATACCTTTTTGACCAATTTATCCAATCTTTAAACGCGTAGATTTAATCTACACCAATCAATTTAATCATCTAAATCACAAGACTATGAGTATTATTGTTGACATCTTTGCACGTCAAATTTTCGATTCAAGAGGTAACCCCACCGTTGAGGTTGATGTTGTTACTGAAAATGGAATCTTAGGTAGAGCTGCGGTTCCTTCTGGGGCTTCTACTGGTGAGCATGAAGCGGTTGAGCTTCGTGATGGCGGTTCAGATTATGTCGGAAAAGGAGTTCAAAAAGCTATTGATAATGTAAATGGTGAAATCGCTGATGAACTTATCGGTATGTCTGTTTTTGAGCAAAACCTTCTAGATCAGGCAATGATCGATTTAGATGGTACCAAGAATAAATCAAGACTAGGCGCAAATGCAATCTTAGGAGTTTCTTTAGCTGCTGCAAAAGCTGCTGCTGAGGAATTAGAAATGCCGTTATATCGTTATGTGGGTGGGGTTAGTGCGAACACGTTACCTGTACCTATGATGAATATCATTAACGGAGGTTCTCACTCTGATGCTCCTATCGCGTTTCAAGAGTTTATGATTATGCCAGTTAAGGCAGAATCGTTTACCCACGCTATGAAAATGGGATCTGAAATATTCCATAACCTTAAAAAAGTGCTTAAAGACCGCAATCTTACTACTGCTGTAGGGGATGAGGGAGGTTTTGCTCCCGGTTTAGAGGGTACTGAGGATGCGCTAGAGACTATTGGGATTGCAGTTTCAAATGCTGGATACACTTTAGGAGATGATGTTATGATCGCACTTGACTGTGCGGCGGCTGAATTCTACGTTGATGGCAAGTACGATTACACGAAATTCGAAGGTCCTGAAGGGGCTATTCGCACGTCTGAAGAGCAAGCTTCGTATTTAGCTGAGTTATGCGCTAAGTATCCGATCATCAGCATTGAGGATGGAATGGACGAAAATGACTGGGCGGGATGGAAATCACTTACTGATAAAGTAGGAGACAAGGTTCAGCTGGTAGGTGATGATTTATTCGTTACCAATGTGGAGCGTCTAGAACGTGGTATTAACGAAGGTATCGCAAACTCTATTCTTATTAAGGTGAATCAAATTGGTACACTTACGGAGACCATCGCTGCAGTGAATATGGCTAAAAATGCTGGTTATACATCAGTAATGTCTCATCGTTCAGGAGAGACTGAAGACAATACGATTGCTGATTTAGCAGTAGGTTTAAATACCGGACAGATTAAAACAGGTTCTGCCTCTAGATCTGACCGTATGGCTAAATACAATCAACTTCTACGTATAGAAGAAGATTTAGGTAGTACTGCTTACTATCCGCAAGAAAAAGCTTTTAAAGTAAAACGCTAACAGAGAGTGTTAAATAAGAGAAAAAAAGCGCCGCTAATAGCGGCGCTTTTTGGTTTTAAGCGGTTGTGATTCTTATCTTTGCAATCCATCCAATATTCTGAATAAATATGTCTGATAAAGCAATACTTGAACTGAACGGTGAAAGATATGAGTTCCCACTTGTTGTAGGTACTGAGAATGAAGTCGCTATTGACATCAAGACACTTAGGGCACAAACGGGAGCAGTAACTCTTGACCCTGGATACAAGAATACGGGTTCTTGCGAAAGTTCAATTACCTTTTTAAATGGTGAAAAAGGGGAGTTGAGATATCGCGGATATTCTATTGATGATCTCGCTGAGAACGCTAGCTTTATTCAAACCGCTTATTTACTCATTTTTGGTGAGTTCCCTACTTCAGAGCAATTGGCCAAATTTGAAGCTGATATAAAAGCGCATTCAGAGGTAGATTCAAGATTACTTCAGATTGTAGATACTTTTCCTAATTCAGCGCACCCTATGGGAATACTCTCTTCGGTAACCAGCGCTCTTGTGGCATTTAACCCATCGTCGGTTAATGTGGATTCTGACGAGGATATGTATAAGGCAGTGGTTAGTATTTTAGGTAAGTTTCCAATTCTTGTTGCCTATGCCCAACGCAAGATTACCAATCAATCTTATGTTGCCTCAGACTCGAATCTAGATTACATTGAGAATATCTGCTCGATGATGTTCAAGAACTCAGGCGAGCCGTATGTTCAAAACCCGGTGATTGTTGCTGCTTTGAATAAACTACTTATTCTTCATGCTGATCACGAACAAAACTGTTCAACTTCAACGGTACGTATCGTAGGTTCTTCTCACGCTGGCTTATATGCATCCATTTCAGCGGGTATCTCAGCACTTTGGGGGCCTTTACATGGTGGAGCAAATCAAGCGGTACTTGAAATGCTGCAAGCAATATCTGATGATGGCGGAGATACTAAGAAGTATATGGCGAAGGCTAAGGATAAGAATGATCCATTCCGTTTGATGGGATTCGGTCATAGAGTTTACAAGAACTTTGATCCTCGCGCCCGCATCATAAAGAAGGCGGCAGACGAAGTATTAGCAGATTTAGGAGTTTCAGATCCTATCCTTGATATTGCAAAAGGTCTTGAAAAAGAGGCGTTAGAAGATCAGTATTTCGTTGATCGAAAGCTATATCCGAATGTAGATTTCTATTCAGGAATTATTTATCGCGCTATGGGTATTCCTGTAGAAATGTTTACCGTAATGTTTGCTTTAGGTAGACTACCTGGATGGATTGCACAATGGAAAGAAATGCGATCTAGAAAGGAACCTATCGGAAGACCACGACAAATTTATACTGGAGCTACACTTCGCGAGCTTTAATTACTCACACTACAGGTTTTCAGGGGTGCTTGAGGCCTTAGCGTCAAGTATTTTAGTAAAGAATTTTTGAATTGCTTTGGTGTCTGCTTTGACTTTCACAAAGTGATTGTCTCGGTAAATACTGTATTGAGCGAAATCCCCTTTGTAAAGAACGAGCTTGTAAAAGGGTATCACAAGGGTATAACTATCTAGTCTTGCTTTAAATCTAAGTAACACTCCATTCGGCCGTAATTCTAGATTACAGCGATTACGATCATTGTTTAGGCTTAATAAGTTGTAAATACTCGAAGAGGCTGAGGTAATCTCTAATGGTGGTGAACCTATACCGCCTAATAGAACACGATCTTTGAGTGAAAATGGCTTTCCAACTTCCTGATCGATCTTCTTTTCTATTTCTGGATTGTGATATGAGGTATTTACTAACATAGAACGATGCAAAAATACTTAGTTTTGCAGCCAATACTTCATTATATGCAGTCTTTACTTCTAACTATCGAGAACAAAGCCAAGGAGTTTATTCAGGCAGAGTACAATGTTTCCTTAGATACTATTGATTTGGTGCCTACCAAAAAGGAATTTGAGGGGGATATCACTTTAGTTGCTTTTTCAATGCTTCGTTCTGTAAAAGCAAACCCGCAAGAGTTGTGTAATCAGTTGGGTGCTGCACTTTGTTCTTCTATTGAAGACTTAACCTCATTTAATGTGGTTAAAGGATTTCTTAATCTAAGTATTTCAGACAGTTATCTACTTAGGGAGTTCGAAACCATTTTCGAAACACCGAATTTTGGCTCTCATTCGAGCACGGGCCGAACCATTATGGTTGAATA
>JAAZVY010000033.1 GCA_018623195.1 Flavobacteriaceae bacterium
ATCCCAAATCGAATATCTGGCTTGTCGTTTCCGTAACGTTCCATCGCCTCATCATAGCTCATTACCGGGAATTTACCGGTCTCTACCCCATGAATCTCTTTCAACAAATGAGCCGTTAAACCTTCGAAAGTTTTTAATACATCTTCTTGGGTTACAAAAGACATTTCACAATCTATCTGAGTGAACTCTGGCTGTCGATCGGCTCTTAAATCTTCATCTCTAAAACACTTAACAATCTGAAAATACTTATCCATTCCACCAACCATAAGCAATTGCTTAAACGTTTGAGGCGACTGTGGCAGGGCATAGAATTGCTCAGGATTCATTCGACTCGGAACCAAGAAATCACGAGCTCCTTCAGGGGTAGACTTAATAAGATAGGGGGTCTCTACCTCTATAAAACCTTTTGATGAGAGGTAATTTCGAACGAGCATACTAATCTTATGTCTGAAGATTAGGTTGTTCTTGACTGGGTTACGGCGAATATCTAGGTAGCGATACTTCATGCGAAGCTCATCACCACCATCGGTCTGATCTTCAATAGTAAATGGCGGAAGCTTTGCCGTATTTAAAACCGTCAACTCACTGACTAAAACCTCGACAGCACCCGTAGCTAAATTTGGGTTTACAGAACTGCGCTCAACGACAGTACCCTTAACCTGAATCACACATTCTCTTCCTAAACCTCTGGCCTTCTCGAGTAGTGCAGAATCAGTGCGCTCCTCATCTAAAACCAATTGAGTGATACCGTACCGGTCTCTCAAATCGATCCAGAGTACAAAACCTTTGTCTCTGATCTTAGAGATCCAACCTGATAAAACAACTTCCTTATTTACATCGGATGCGCGAAGGGCGCCACAGTCAACAGTTCTAAACATAATCAATGAGGCACTAGGACAATGAAAATAGTGCTTGGCAAAAATACGAACGGCATTTGATTCAAGACTCTATTGCACTGAAAATCATCCAATGTAAATTTAATGTTAACCAAAAACCGTTTGTTTGTAAATTTATTGTTAACTTTGTGTAAATATAAAATCAAAGCCATATGAAAAACGCACTATTTTTGGGTTTAATGATGCTAGGAGTATCAGTAACTACGGCGCAAGTGAAAGCTTCAGAAAAAACTAGTAAGGTTGAGTCTGTGAGTTATGACACTAAATCAAATGGCGATTCAGTTGAAATAACGTATCGTCATGCAAATGGGATGATTGCCCAGCAGGGATACCTGAAAGACAAGAAACCAGTAGGTGTTTGGAAACAATTCGACATCGAAGGGCACGTGATTGCCAAAGGAACCTATGTAGAAGGAAAGAGAGAAGGAACTTGGTTCTTCTTAACCAATGAAGGAATTCGCATTGCGAATTACTCAAACAATCAATTAGTAAGTCATGCCATCAGTAAAGATGGTTATGCACTACTCAACGATTAAACTCCAAGATTTAAGTTCAAAAAAAGCCCGGTTAATCCGGGCTTTTTCATTTATGCTATTCTGCGATTTTTAAAGATCGCCCATTTCATACGATAGGTAATGTGATACAGTACCGGTACGATGATTAATGTTAAGAAGGTAGCAACGACTAGCCCAAAGATTACAGTCCAAGCTAATGGCCCCCAGAAAATAACATTATCTCCCCCTACGTAAACTTGTGGATCAAATCGAGTGAACATCGTGATGAAATTGATATTTAATCCGATAGCTAGCGGCACTAGACCCAGAACCGTAGTAATTGCAGTTAATAAAACAGGGCGAAGTCTTGCCTTTCCTCCACTAATTACAATTGAGGTAAGCGTATCACGATCTAATAAGGTCTTTTCATCTACCCCTAATTCGGTAAGCTTTCGGTCAATGAGAATCTGGGTATAATCTAGGAGTACCACTCCATTGTTTACTACAATCCCAGCGAGAGCAATAATTCCCATCATGGTCATCATGATTACAAAAGGCCAACCGGTGACCATCAGTCCTCCGAAAACACCTGTAAGACTTAGAAAGATTGCAATCATAATGATCAGCGGCTTCGAAATCCCACTAAACTGAAAAATGAGGATAAAGAAGATCAATGCTAAACCGGTAAAGAAAGCCCCCATCAAGAAAGACTGTTGCTTGTTTTGCTCCTCAATTTGTCCGGTGTAATCAATAGTCACCCCGTCAGGAAGATCTCCGAACGATTGCATCTCTTTTTGAATCTGATCGACAATTTCAGTTGCATTACCACCAGGAGTTAATGCCGAATAGAGTGTAATTACTCGCTTTCCATTCTTGTGTTTGATCGAAGAGAATCCTGAAGTATTTCTAGCACTAGCTACAGCCGAAACTGGAACTTCTTTAATCTGTCCATTCGCCGGATCCCTAAAAATGATTCGTTGCTCAAATAAGGCGCTCTTATCGTACTTCAGGTCTTTATTGAAGCGAACATTGATATCGTAATCTTCACCATTTTCCTTGTAGATACCTGCCTTTTCTCCAAATAAAGAGCGGCGTAATTGAAGACCCACTTGAGCAACAGCAACCCCTAGATCACCTGCTTTTTTGCGATCCACATAAACTTCTAGTGCAGGTTTGTCTTTGGTTACATCTAGTTTGATTCCCTCCATCCCATCAATACTCTTTTCATTGATGAAATTCTTCATTTGAGTACCTAAAGCCATCAATTCGTCATAGTCATCACCTTGAATCTCGATATTTACGGGATATCCTGTAGGTGGACCTGTTGGGTCTTTCTCAACAGAAATAATAACTCCTGGATAGACACCAGCCAGCGCCTCTTGAATTCGTTTTCTGAGTGCTTCACTATCTAACCCATGACGTTCCTTAAACTCACGCATTTGAATCACCAGTTTGCCTCGGTGTGGCATTTCTGCGGCAGAACCTCCCTCAGTAAAAGGGTTTTCAGCGCCTTTACCAACCTGAGCAATAGCCGTCTCTACTAGCGCATTCTTACCATCGATTTGATAAATGGGGTCGTTAATTATAGCATAAACCCGCTCTTCAATAGACTTGGTAAGTTCGTTGGTTTTCTCAATATCGGTTCCTTGCGGATATTCGATATAGATAATCACCTGCTTCGGGGTATTGTCTGGGAAAAATTCAATCTTAGTTCTACCCATTCCGATAGAAGCACCAAATCCCATAAATGCAACGATAAGAAGTAGCGTAGTGGCTAAGAAATAGTAATACACATTTCTACCTCTGAGAGCTACCTTCAACTGTCTTTCATAAAAATTCTCAAGATGAACTAGTGCACTATTCTGAAAGCCTAGAGTTGCCTTGTAAAGGAACCCTTTGTAGGCCCACATAAGGAGAACCGTTGCAATCATTAATGAACCGAATCCACGAATTGCGCCCCCGAGTAGGATGATAAACAATCCGATAGGCACAAAAATCGCTGTTAGTTTCAATAGAAATTTCGTTGGAAGCGGCTTCTCACCCACTACCATAAACTGAGAAACTAACATCGAGTTCATAAAGATCGCAACAAAAAGCGAAGACCCTAAAACCACCGATAAAGTGATTGGGAAGAAAATCATAAACTGCCCCATTACTCCTGGCCAAGTACCTAGCGGCACAAAGGCGGCCACTGTAGTGGCAGTTGAGATGATAATAGGAATAGCGATTTCTCCGATTCCTTTCTTGGCTGCCTCGACACGCGACATCTTTTCAGTATCCATCAGTCGGTAGACATTTTCTACTACCACTACCCCATTATCTACTAGCATCCCAAGTCCCATGATGAGTCCAAATAGGATCATGGTATTCAACGTGTAGCCGAGCGCACTCAAAATCATAAACGAAATAAACATCGACATGGGGATAGCGAATCCAACGAAAAGTGCATTTCTAAAACCTAAGAAGAACATCAGTACTGCAACCACCAGAATCACCCCAAAAATGATATTGTTCACTAAGTCGTCAACTTGATTAATGGTCGTAGCAGAAGTATCACTAGTAATCGTCACTTCTAAATCTGAAGGCAAAATATTCGCTTTCGCCTCATCAATGATATCATAAATCTGCTGGGCAGCATCCACCGCATTCTGACCA
Organism: Flavobacteriaceae bacterium; assembly: GCA_018623195.1. Classification (GTDB taxonomy): domain Bacteria; phylum Bacteroidota; class Bacteroidia; order Flavobacteriales; family Flavobacteriaceae; genus UBA3478. Next base: position 4,046 of record JAAZVY010000033.1, read on the forward strand.
GAACGCTTTTTTACATCGAGCATCACAACACGCTTTTGTGACTCTCTTGCGTAAGTGGTACGCTCCTCTTCTTTAAGGCTAACTTCTGCGATGTCTCTTAAATATACCGAACCATTTTCTGCTTTAACTACAAAGTTTTCAAGCTCTGAAGGATCTTCAATCTCACCTAAAATTCGAATCGTTCTACGCTGTCCACTCGAAACCATGTTACCGGCAGAAAGCGTCATATTACCATTAGCAATTGCTCCAAGAACATCATTAAAACTCACCTTCGATGCCATCATCTTGTAAACATCTACGGCTACCTCTACTTCCTTGTCTTGCGCACCTCGGATATCGACCTCTTTAATTTGTGGAAGATCTTCAATGGCATCTTCTAAATATTCGGCATACGACTTTAATTGCTCGGTCGTATAATCTCCTTTGAGGTTTACATTCATGATAGGCTGAGACTCTGCAATATTTAGGTCAAAAACATTAGGCTCAACCTTTGCTCCATTAAAAACGGGCCAATCTTCGCTTGCCTTTTCAATGTCTACCTCATTTTGAACGCGGACCTTAGCCTCAGCGATAGTCACTGACTCTTCAAATTCTACCATAATCATCCCGTAGTCTTCTTGAGAAGTACTGGTGAATTTGGTAACGTTTGAGATATTTTTAATTCGGTCCTCTAGTGGGTCAATCACTAGTCGCTCGATATCTTCGGCGGTATTGCCAGGATAAACCGTACTTACATAAATCTTGGTCTCAATTACCTCAGGAAATTCTTCCCGTGGCATCGCAAAGTACGAGGCAAGACCTACGGTAAAGAAAAGGGCAATTAACACATAGATAATCGTTGGGTTATCTATCGCCCAAGAAGCTAAGCGATATTCCTTATTCGCGTTTTTTGATGCTTTATTCATCGCTAATTAGTTTAACCACTTTACCGGTTGATTGTCTGACACCTTTTTTGCCCCTTCAGTAATAAGTAGCGCTCCCTTTTCAACTCCTTCTAACACTTCAATAAGGTCCTCTGAAGTTTTTCCAGTTTCAATGATTAGACGCTTGGCAATGTATCCTTCAGTCGACTTTTCTAGAGCAAAGCAATACTGCTGACCCTCTGCATTCTCTGAAACCACTGACTGAGGAATCATGATCGCCGACTTATTTGAATAATCATTTATTGCAACCGAAGCCATTAAATTAGGTCTAATAAAGCCGCTATGGTTATCAAGAGGAATCTCAACCGTAAACGAACGATTACTAGGGTTGATCACCTTACTAACTCTTGCGATTCGTGCATCGACCTCTTCCCCAATAGCAGATAAATTCACGCGAACTTTAGAACCCTCACTGATAGAGGTAATATGAGTCTCAGGTACGTCTACCTCAACATAAACCTCATCAATATTTACCACTCTAAACAGTTCTGAACCCATGCCTGGGGCAACAATCGTTCCTGGCTCTTTAAATATCTGATCTACGGTTCCATCGAAAGGAGCACGTACTACTGATTTCTCTGCCTGAAGACTTAAAGCGTCAACTGCTTTTTCTGCCAATTCAAATTGGGTTTTAGCCTGAAGAAATTGAATTTCAGATCCAATATTTTGAGACCAAAGTCGCTCTTGACGATTAAAAACGGTTTCTGCAAGTAGTAGTTGGGATTTCGCTTGTGCAAGCTGTGCCAAGAGCCCGCCGTCATCAATTCGAGCAAGCACCTGATCCTTTTCTACCTTCTGCCCCTCAACAACCAAGACCTCTAGTAATTGACCAGGCATTTCAGGATAGACATTAATGTTTTTCATGGTTTTCACTGTACCTTGAAAAGAGGTGAAGTGATTAAACTCTTGCGGAGTCACTTCATAAGTGGCTACAAGCGGCAAACTTGCTGATTTATCTAGAGAAGCAATAACCACATCTAATCGTTTTATATCCGCATCGAGGGCATTACGCTGTGCAGATAACTCGGTGCGTTTTGCTCTTAAAAGACTTTCATCGTTTGAGGCAATGAGCTCATCAATAGATCCTGACGATTTTGATTGACAAGAAACGCTAATAAGACCTAGCGTCAATAGTAAAGTCGAAATAGTTGATTTCATAATAGGTGGTTAAAGCGATTCGTTTAAAAAGTTTGCTAGATCAGTATGTGAGGTCACTACCGAGACAAGAGCAGACAGATACTCTTGCTGGGCAGCAAAAAGCTGTAATTGTGCTTCGCGAAGCTCAAAACTACTCGCCATACCTTCTTTGAATTTGATTTCATTCTTGTCAGCAATGCGCTGAGCGAGATCTAAATTGTCTTTGGTGGTAACTACCTGTTCGCGTGCCAAGGTTAATGCACTGGTCAGGGTCTCGAACTGTAATGCTAACAATCGTTCAGTCTCTGTTTTGGTATTTTGAGCCTTTAAATCGGCAATTTTTGCTCTCTGAGTATTTGCCGATCGAAGGAGTGAACTAAAAAGTGGGATTTGTAGATTTACCCCTAGAATTGCTGTATTGAAATACTTCTTATCGGTACTTAAAAAATCGAAGGTATCTCCGAAAGCATTGGCCCCTAAACTAAAACTGCTACTTAGCGTAGGTAAAGCTTTACTCTTAGCTAATTTCAACTCGAGTGAACGCTGCTCAGTTAAATTCTGAACCATTCGATAATCGACATTCTTGGTCAGATCAAAATCTGTTGGGAGTTCTTCAACCATCTCGATACCCACTAAACGTTCAAGGGTGTCAAGTAGGTATAGAGGATCATTAATCTCCCTACCCATCATCACATTCAACATCTGCTTACTAATTTTAGCCAAGCGGTACGCATTACGTTCGTTACTCTGTAGGGTTTTAAAAGTGAGCCGTAACTGATCGACGGCTTCTTCTTCACCTAACCCATTTTTCAATAGCGCTGTAGCTTCAAAAAGGTTTCGCTCAATCTGCGCCACATTTTTTGAGAGTAATTCAGCACTTTGGGCAGCCATAAGCGCATTAGCATAGGCCGAAACTATGGATGCCCTGACCTCTAATGCAGTTTTGTCGTAGGCGTTTTGAGAATACTCTAAAAAGGTTCTGGTCGCTTGTACTCCAACCACATAAGAACCATCAAAGATGAGCTGATTCCAAGTTACCGATGCGTTTAAACTTTGCGGTTGCCCAAAAATTACCTCTGAAAATGTTCCAGGTTCACCACCGAAAAATTCAGCAGGAATTTGTGCTACGGGCTGTTTTAATTGATTCTGGTAATTTACTGAACCTTGAATCTGAGGAAGTCCAGAAGCAATCGTTGCCCATTTTTGCGCCAATGCATCCTTTTTGTCAGCAGCGGCATTTTTTATTGATGCACTTTCTATTAACGCATAATCTACTGCTTGCTCTAGGGTAAAGCTTGAGATCGTTTCTTGACCAAAGGTCGATGCGCTAACTAAAAAGACAAGTACTTGAAGGGTCTTTTTCATTCTTGATTGTTGATTAAATAGGTTTCTAGATATGCTGCTCCTTTGGCTGTAGCAATACCTCTTACGTGATAAATAATGTGTTGAAAGATTAACTCTTGGGCATTGAAGAGTTTCTCAGGAAATTCTTGGGGATCTCTTAGCGAGAAATAGGTAAAAAAGTAAAGTCTAAAAATCATCTCGGGATTCATATCGTCTCGATAGACTTCTAGTTCTATCCCTCGACGGATATTCGACATCAAAAAGTCTCTCATCATCATGAGTTGTTCATCTTTCAAACGTTTAAAAAGCGCAGGAAAATATTTCTGAAGCTGATATTGAGGAGAGCTCTTTTCATTCTTCAAAAAGCGACGAACAATTTGACGTACCTCAAATAGCTCATCGATCGGATGCAGTTCTTTAGTCGCTAGCTGATTAATGCTAGAGTTAATCGTGCTGCAAAGATGAAGGGTTGAACACTCGACTAGGTGCGACTTGTTTTCGAAAAAGGAATAGATGGTCTTCTTGGAGATCGCCAGTTCTTTGGCAAGATCATCCATGGTAACACTCTTGAAGCCCAAGTCCAAGAACATTTGAGTGGCTTTATGCAGAATTTCCTTTTTCAAGGCTGCAAAGATACGATACCGGAAACTTTTAAAACGAAAAAAGTTTCCAGAGTTAATAATTATTTAACAAAAAGACCACCGCCATTTTTCTCCTACTTTTGTGAAAACTTGTCTATGGAAGCCTTTATCCCGTATCAGAAAGCAATCGTTACCTATTTAGAAGCGCATTCGAGCGAAAAAGAGCCTAGAAACTTATACGCTCCGATTGAATATATTTTGAACTTAGGAGGAAAAAGACTCCGACCTTCTTTAGTTCTTGCAGCAGCAGAATTATATGGAGTTCATCACGAAAAGGCATTGCCAGCAGCGGCAGCCATCGAAATCTTTCACAACTTCACTCTAGTACATGACGATATTATGGATGAGGCTGCGCTTCGAAGAGGAGAACCTACCATTCACGAAAAATGGGACCTTAATACGGGGATTCTCTCTGGAGATGCAATGCTCATTGAAGCCTATCGATATTTTGAGAACTACCCACCTAGCTTAGCCCTATCCCTCTTAAAACTCTTTAACAAGACTGCATTAGAGGTTTGCGAAGGACAACAATACGACGTTGATTTTGAAACGCGAACAGACGTAACCGAATCAGAATATCTACAAATGATTCAATATAAGACTGCGGTACTTGTGGGTTGTGCCCTACAAATGGGCGCACTAATCGGCGAAGCCTCTGAAAAGGAATCAAACCACCTATATCAATTCGGGCTATTGTTGGGAACTGCCTTTCAAATACAAGATGACTATCTAGATGCCTTTGGGTCTCCAGAGAATTTTGGAAAGACAGTAGGCGGAGATATTATTGAGAACAAAAAGACGCTACTTTATATCAAAGCTTTTGAACTCGCTAATAAGGAGCAAAAAAATGAGCTTGAACTCGCCTATCAAGATCAAACCGAACAAAAGGTCGAACGAGTGAAAGAATTATTTGTAGCTACCGGAGCCGAGGCCTCGGTAAAACAAGCGGTACAAGCCTATACCGAACTATCCTTAAAAGAACTTGAAAAACTGAGTATCGCCGATAACAAGAAGGAACTTTTAACTCAATTTGCACATTCATTAATGGTTAGAAACCTTTAAAAAGCCACCTGAAAAAGGCTTTGATGAATGGGATAGGTCGATTGGCCGACATGATCGATAGCTCTTGCAAAAAATGAGTTTTCTCATCTAAGAACTGAAGAATTAACTGCGGTTGACGCTTTTCAAAAAGACGCACAAAAAGTCTTGAACCCGCTCCATTTTTTCGATCCAATAGATCAAGCAGTAACAGGTCGTACAGCCAGAAACGATCTTTAAACTTTAATTTCGGAAGTCTCTCAGGGTTTTTTTCGACAAGATCAGCAATTTGCTTTACCCTTTGCAGACTTCGATTGAAAGCGAAACCTGTCGAAGGCTTGGCCCATCCGCCATTGAGACCAATAGGTAATACTCGAGAAGACAAAGGTCGCCACAGCGGGTACGAACTCATAGGTATACTCCCTTTTTCTCTAGAAATCACCTTGTAGTCTGAAATCTCTTTCAGAGTGAGATATTCATGTATTGCTTCATCATACTCTGAATCTTTTAAAGGTTGGTGAGAAAACAAGGTATACTCAAAAAGAGCACGGGTCGCTGAAGTGGGAAGTACATACATGAAACGGGTATTTCCTTTCTGCGGAACACTAAAATCCATAAAATCTGCTTTACTCGCATCGAATACCTCTTGATTCGTTTCAATTTCAAGACCGATAAAATGCTGTTGTAAAACTGGATATCTGGAACCTGCAAGCCGATCATAACTAAATCTAGAGTCAAAACAAATCTTAGCCGACTTAGACCCCCCTGAAGACAAGTGTATATGGGCCCAATCCTTGTTGCTCTCAATGTGTTCGACCTCATCCTGAACAAAATCAATTTGACGATGGTTCTTTAAAATAGGTCTGTAGTGATCGTGAAAGTCAGCACCTTCTATGCGGTTATAGGTGTATGGGTGAATTGAAGCGTACGGTTTTTCATTTTGATCACTAACAGCAATATGAGTGTACTTATGCTTTACCAAAAAATCTAGGGAGTGACCTGACTCCGCCCAAAAACACCAGGTACGATCGCGGTAATCTCCACCCTCTCGATCGACAATCAGTATTTTTTTATTCGATAAACTAGGGCGATTGACTAGCTCTATAGCTAGCAAAGTGCCTGCAGCACCTGCACCAATTATCGCAAAATCATAGCTCATTTTCGTAAAGATAGTGTTTCAATTGATCGAAATCTATTAGTTTTGCATACCAAAACAAATTTAATGGAGGCGATCTTCTCTTATTTTGAACAACTTAGCCCAGTGCGTGCAGCATTCTATGCTACCCTTTTTACTTGGGGAGTTACTGCTGCAGGTGCAGCGCTTGTCTTTCTATTTAAGACCATGAATCGAGCAGTGCTTGATGGATTTTTAGGATTCACAGGAGGAGTCATGGTGGCTGCTAGTTTTTGGAGTTTACTCGCTCCAGGTATTGAAATGAGCGAAGGCGAAGGCTTTATCAAGGTAATCCCCGCCGCTGTTGGTTTTATATTAGGTGCTGCCTTCATCTTTGGCTTAGATAAGGTATTACCTCACCTACACATCAATTTTAAAGAAGATGAAAAGGAAGGGATTAAAACTCCTTGGAGAAGAACTACCCTTCTTACCCTTGCCATCACGCTTCACAACATTCCTGAGGGACTTGCTATTGGGGTATTGTTTGGCGGTGTAGCTGCTGGTTTTGAAGGAGCTACTGTAGCAGGGGCAGTAACACTTGCTCTTGGTATTGGTCTTCAAAATTTCCCCGAAGGTTTTGCGGTTGCAATGCCACTGAGAAGACATGGACTAAGTCGATTTAAAAGTTTTTTATATGGGCAGTCTTCAGCCCTTGTAGAACCTATTGCAGCAGTAGTTGGAGCATGGGCAGTAATGACCTTTGAACCTATTCTTCCCTATGCCTTAGCATTCGCAGCTGGAGCCATGATTTTTGTAGTGGTAGAAGAGGTAATCCCAGAAACTCAAAGAGACAAATACACCGACATTGCTTCAATGGGATTCATCATCGGATTCGTCATCATGATGACCCTGGACGTCGCATTAGGTTAACCATTTTCTTCCAGAAATTCAATAACTTGTAAGAAGCTAAAACACGCTTCTTATGAGATCCTTATTACTTCTTGTTTTTTCAGTATTCGGCCTGTGCGTTTCGGCACAAGAATCCTTCGAAATGATGGATATTTTTCAGCTGCAATACGCCAATGACGTACAAATTTCTCCTAATGGTAAACAAATTGTGTATCGCAAAATGGGATTTGATCTCATTGAAGACCGTGCTGTAGGAAATCTATGGGTTTATGAAATTGAGACCGGTGCTCATTATAAATTAACGCCTTTCGATCAGTCTGAATCAAGCCCGAGATGGTCTCCGAATGGAGATCGAATTGCCTTCACGGCAAGTGGTTCAAAAGGCTCTGAAATTTACATTTACTGGGTCGCTCAGCAAAGTCTAGCACGAATCACTCAACTCTCCCAAAGTCCTAGTAATTTATCGTGGTCTCCTACTGGTGAGGAAATTGCTTTTAGCAGTTTTGTTCCTGAGGCTCCGCCTATTGTAGCTAAAATACCTGCTGCTCCCAAAGGCGCTAAATGGGCTGCTAAACCAAGAATTACCGATCGATTAAAGCATGAAGCAGATGGTAGAGGATATATGCCACCCGGATTTACTCATATTTTCAAGGTAAGTGCCTCCGGAGGAGCCGTAAAGCAGTTGACCGCAGGTCGTTACAATCACAGAGGGCCCATTAGTTGGTCTGCAGAAGGAGATGCACTCTTTTTCTCCGGAAATCGCAGCGATGACTGGGAATACGATTTTAGAAACTCTGAAATCTATTCCGTTTCAAGCAGTGGTGGTGAGGTCACTGCAATCACAGACCGTGATGGCCCTGATCGTTATGCCACTGTTTCTCCTGATGGAAAAAAAATTGCTTATCTCGGATACACAGATAAAAGAGAAGCTTTTCAAAATACACAGCTACATATAATGAATCTAGATGGCTCTGATATTGAAGTAATCAGCGACTATCTCGATATCAACATTAGCGCAATCGCTTGGGATGCCAAATCTCAAGGACTGTATATCAGTTATGACCATCATGGTAATGGAAAAATCGCTCACCTATCATTGGGTAAAAAACTCACTCCATTAGCCGAGAATCTCGGAGGCACCAGCCTAGGTCGTCCTTACGGCTCAGGAATGTTTAGCGTATCGAATAATGGCACTTTAGCGTTTACTCACTCTACACCAGACCATCCGGCCGATCTTGCGATTGTTTCAAAGGGTAAAACGAAACGATTGACGAATTTGAACAAAGCCCTATTCGAGCAAAAAACGCTGGGAAACGTTGAGGAGGTATGGTACAATTCATTGATAGACGGCAGAAAAATTCAAGGATGGGTGGTATATCCGCCTAACTATGATGCTACAAAGAAATATCCCGTAATGGTTGAAAATCACGGGGGCCCCATTCTTAATTACGGAGATCGCTTTTCTATCGAAATGCAACTGTTTGCATCCGCAGGATATATCGTCTTCTATCCTAACCCTAGAGGAAGCACCAGCTACGGAGAAGAGTTTGCCAATCTCCTACTGAATAACTACCCCGGTGAAGATTACAATGATGTTATGGACGGAGTTGATGCCCTTATCGAAAAGGGAATCGCTCACGAAGACGGGCTCTTTGTAACAGGCGGAAGCGCAGGTGGAATAATGTCTGCGTGGATGATAGGTAAAAACGATCGATTCGAAGCTGCCGCAGTTGTTAAACCGGTCATGAACTGGATTTCAAAATTACTAGTAGCCGACAACTATTATGGCTATGCCAATACAAGATACCCAGGACAAGTCTGGGAAAACCCTATGAATTATTGGAATTTTTCACCCATTTCGCTCGTTGGCAACATCGAAACACCTACGCTAGTAATGGTAGGCATGGATGATCTTAGAACCCCACCTAGCGAGGCTAAGCAGCTTTATCACGCATTGAAACTTCGCAAAAAAGAAACCGTACTTGTTGAGATACCCGAGGCTAGTCACGGTATAGCTAATCGTCCTTCGAATCTAATGACTAAAGTGGCGCATGTGGTAGCCTGGTTTGATAAGTATAAAAATTGGTAGACCTGTGAAATTCATCCTTCTTTATATAGCTTCTGTATTGGCGATTACTAATTATCAGCTCGAGATAGCCGTCACCCTACCTGAAGATGTGACGGGTAAGCTTTATTTAGTAGTTTATGACAATAAGACCGACTTTTTAGGAGAAAAGGGAGAACTAACGATATATGAAACTGCTGAACTTAGAAAAAACCCTACGATTAAGTTCAACCAAATCAAAAAAGGAACCTATGCATTTGTAGCGTTTATCGACGAAAACAATAATGGAGTCATGGACAAGAATCGACTCGGCATTCCCAAAGAACCTATTGGTTTCTCGGTTTCTAAAATGGGCTTATTCGGACCTCCTTCTTTCAAGAAGGCAAGCTATCAAATACCCGGCACAAAAAGCGTTGAATTGGTTATTGAGCGTTTTTAGTGACAATTGCAATCCTCTCCACAGCCCGTCTTCTTTTTTGTAAAGCGTAGCACTAGATAGATAACCGCTGCTGCCAATACCGCTAATACGATGAATTCCTGCACTCCCATCAGATCAGAGTTTGGTAGGCGATGAATGCCGATAGATAGGCTAAAAGGGTCATATACCCCAGCTGAATCAGCGGCCACTTCCACGAGTTAGTTTCTTTGCGAACTACTGCAATAGTGCTCATACATTGCATGGCAAATGCATAGAAGAGTAGTATTGAAACTCCAGATGCGAGATTGAAAATGGGCTTACCCAACTCGTCGGTTTCAAGTGCCATTCGACCAGCAATCGTCGATTCACTTTCTTCTCCAACACTGTAAATCGTGGCCAAGGTTCCTACAAAAACCTCTCTTGCAGCGAATGATGTAATTACAGCAATACCAATTTTCCAGTCATAACCCAAGGGTTTCACCACAGGTTCGATCATCTTACCGAGCGTACCGATGTAACTATGCTCTAGTTTATAGCTAGATATCCTTTGAGATAGGACCTCATCACTTATATCTAACCCTTGCTGCTGTATTTGTTGAAGCACTTCTGCTTCTGCGTTCTTAAAAGAATCACTGTATCCGTTCGAACCTAAGAACCAAATAACTACTGATAAGGCAAGGATAATCTTACCCGCTTCTAAAACGAAACTCTTCGTCTTTTCGAAGACCGTAAAGGCAACATTTCTAAGCTGAGGGGGTTTAAAAGTTGGCATCTCGATCATAAAAAACGAGCGACGTTCTATGTTTAATCCTCTATTCAGAATAGCAGCTGCAATGATAGCCGCTAAAAACCCTAGAAGATATAATCCTGTAAGTACTAGTGCTTGATAACCTAGACCCAAGAATCGACCTTCAGGGATCACTAGGGCGATAATAATCAGATATACAGGTAGTCTCGCAGAACAAGTTGTAAAGGGCACGACCATAATAGTAATGAGTCGCTCTTTCCAATTTTCAATGGTTCTGGTGGCCATTACAGCCGGAATCGCACAGGCCATACCCGACATTAGGGGTACCACGCTCTTGCCGCTGAGACCAAAAGGCTTCATGATGCGGTCCATTAGAAAAACCACACGAGACATGTATCCACTCTCTTCGAGTATCGAGATAAACAGAAATAAAAATGCGATTTGTGGAATAAAGATGACTACACCTCCAACTCCTGCAACTATACCTTCGGCCAATAAGTCGGTAAGCACCCCAGAAGGTAAAGTGGCTTTGATCCATTCACTAGCCGAGGCGAAGAAATGATCAATGGCATCCATCGGATAACTACTGAAATCAAAAATGGCCTGAAACATGGTGAATAAAATCACAAAGAAAATGAGGTAACCGAAAACCTTGTGAGTAAAGATCCGATCTAAGACTCCTTGTAGACCATCTGCCTTCGAGAGGTCTTTGCGATAACCTTGCTTAAGTGCCCCATTAATATGTTTATAGCGAAGAACCGTCTCTCTGTGCTGCATTTTTTGAAGCTCTGCCTTCGATTTGGTACTAAAAGCAGATCGATCTGGTACGACCTTCTTCTCAATAGGCATGAAGTTGACGTCCTGAGTAATCGCAAGCCATAACTTGTAAGCATCAATCTTCGGGAAAGTGGTTTTTAAATTCTCAAAATACGCCTTATCAACTTCAGTAATATCCAAGCTCGATTGGTCTGATATCGATTGATAGTCAGAAAGAATCGCTTTTAAGTCTTCAATTCCTGTATCGTTTCTTGAGCTGAGTAGTGCAATGCGAGTATCTAGGGAAGATTCAAGGGCAGGAACGTCAATTTCGATCCCTAAGCGTTTCATCCGATCAGACATGTTGATCACTAGAACCGTTCGAAGACCCAAATCCTTAATCTGAGTGAACAGTAGAAGGTTACGCTTTAAGTTTTCTACATCGGCAATCACCACAACTACATCGGGAAAGTCGGGATCTCTTCGATTTAGAAGAATCTCTACGGCCACACTCTCATCTAAAGAGGTGGTATTCAAACTATAGGTTCCTGGCAGATCATAGATGGTAGCACTTAGGCTAGGGCCTAAAGAGCAGCTACCCGTTTTCTTTTCAACGGTAATGCCTGGATAATTACCTACCTTCTGACGAAGCCCTGTAAGTGCATTGAAAATGGAGGTCTTGCCCGTATTTGGGTTACCTATAAGTGCTACTTTCAAGGGATTACTCATTGCTATAGATCTAAACAAATTAAGCTCGCTGTTTCTCTACGAATAGCAATGCGATTACCTGCAACTAAATAATAAAGCGGGTCATTTAACGGAGCCACTTGAAGCAATTGAACTTCATTACCAGGAAGACAGCCTAACTCCATCAATTTTACGGGAAGTCTCTCGTCAATACAATCTGCGATGATTGCTTTTTGACCGATTTTTAAATCGAGGAGGTTAGCCACTGTTCTTATTTAGAATAAATTTAAAGAAGCAAATTTACCCTTTTTTAATCAACCTACTTCTCTTCCCCGCTATTTTTCAAGATTTCAATATCTGAAAGCAGCCGATCCATTTCTTCTTCTTTGGTCCCGTCGTAGAACCCTCGAATTCTTCGTTGTTTATCAACAAGTATAAAGTTCTCCGTATGAATCATGTCGAACGGGCCTCCATCACCATCTTCTTGAACCGCTAAATACGATTTACGCGCTAGTTCATAAATCTGCTTTTTATCTCCGGTGACTAAATTCCACTTAGCGTCGTTCACCCCCTTTTCGACAGCGTATTTCTTTAATTGAGCTACCGAATCTATTTCTGGAGTTACCGAATGAGAAAGTAAAAGAACTTCGTGATCATTAGCTAGAGCCGCCTGAACCTCAACCAAATTCGCTGTCATGATCGGACAAATCGTAGGGCAAGTAGTAAAGAAAAAATCAGCCACATAAATTTTATCACGATAGTTTTCTTGAGTAATAGTGTCACCATTCTGATTGAGCAAACTGAAATCAGCAATACGATGATACTTTTTTATATGCTGTAGTGTCGAATCAACCAGCTCAGCATTGACCATATTCGGTTGATAAATCGGCAAACGCTTTTTCGGCTGAAGCGCATCGTAAATCAAATACATGATCACCGAACTGAGCAAAGCAAAGAAGATGAAAAATCGCTTGTAATGACTGAAGAATGAGCGCATACTACAAAGGTACTAAGCAGAGCGAATTCTTTCGGTCATTATCGGTAACTTTGTGTCTTATTTTACAAAACATGAGCGTTCAGATCATTCAATTCATACTTAGTTTATCTCTTCTAATTGTTCTTCATGAACTAGGTCACTTTATTCCCGCACGAATCTTTAAGACTCGAGTAGAGAAATTCTATTTATTCTTCGACATCAAGTATTCCCTCTTTAAAAAGAAGATAGGCGATACGGTATATGGAATCGGATGGCTCCCACTCGGCGGATATGTAAAAATTGCCGGAATGATCGATGAATCGATGGACAAAGAGCAGCTTGCTAAACCCCCTCAACCCTGGGAGTTTCGTTCAAAACCTGCTTGGCAACGACTCATCATCATGCTTGGTGGAGTGACGGTAAATTTTATTCTAGCGGTCATCATTTATATCGGCCTCTCTTTTGCCTACGGCGATCAGTACATTAAAAACGATTCTGTTCAAGGGGGTGTCTGGGTAGTAGAAGAGGAAATAGGCTCTAGTGTAGGGGTTCAAACCGGTGACAAAATCATCGCGGTAGATGGCAAACCTATTGAACGATTCTCTGCCATCTTTTTAGAACTGATCAACGGAAACGAATTCACCATTGAAAGGGATGGAGAGCTTCTCACCCTGCCTATTCCGGTAGATTTCATCGCTACTCTAATCGACGAAGAAGACAAGGCTCGTTTTCTAACCTATCGCATGCCATTCGTTGTCGCAGATATCCCTGAGGATTCACAAAACGCAACTTCAGGTCTTAAGTCGAAGGATATCATTACAAGAATCGGTACCACACCCATCAATTATTATGATGAAGCCAAAGAGGCTATTCAACAATACACCGGTCAAGAAGTTGAGATCGCTGTTCGAAGAAAGGACGAAGCATTTGAAACGAACTTGAGAATTACCGTTAGTGATAGTGCAACGATCGGAGTTCAACCGGGTGCATTGTCAGTGCTAGACCTCGATGAACTCGGTTACCTATCTATCGAGACCAAGGAGTATGGGTTTTTCGAAGCTATTCCTGCAGGAATCAGCCGTGGAGTAACCACCTTAGGCTCTTACGTAAAGCAATTCAAAAAGATCATCAATCCTGCTACAGGTGCCTACAAAGGTGTGGGAGGCTTCGCCGCTATCGGTAGTATGTTCCCCGACCAATGGGATTGGCAGGCATTTTGGTCGACTACCGCACTGATCTCAATCATACTGGCGTTCATGAACATTCTCCCTATACCTGCATTAGACGGTGGGCATGTAATGTTCTTACTCTACGAGATGATTTCAGGCAGAAAGCCTAGCGAAAAAGTTTTAGAATATGGCCAACTCATCGGTTTTGCCATTCTTCTAACCTTAGTAGTCTTCGCCAACGGAAATGACCTATTTCGATTTTTGTTTAAATAAGCTATAGTTAGTTAACAAAGTAATTGTAGAATAACTTATTGTAAATAAAGGTTTTGACTAAATTAAAGGTCCTTAACCTTAATTAAACAAAATGAGTTATTCTAAACCCTCCTTTAAGCCAAAGTATCACAACTTTATTAACGGAAAGTTCGTAGCTCCCCTAGATGGTGAGTATTTTGAAAATCATTCACCCGTTGACGGTACACTTATCGCAAAATATCCGCGCTCCAAAGCAGCAGATATCGAATTAGCCCTTGACGCTGCCAACGCAGCAAAGAGTTCGTGGGCAAAAACCTCAGTAGCGCATAGAGCGAGTCTGTTAAATAAGGTAGCGGATATCATCGAGGCGCATCTCGAAGAATTTGCTCTCGTTGAAACTTGCGATAACGGAAAACCCATTCGAGAAACCCTTAATGCAGATGTTCCATTGTCTGTAGATCATTGGAGGTATTTCGCATCGGTGATTCGCGCAGAAGAAGGATCAGCAACCGAACTTGACGAGAACACACTTTCTTTGATTATCAAAGAACCTATTGGAGTAGTGGGTCAAATTATTCCTTGGAACTTTCCACTTCTCATGCTTTCGTGGAAGCTTCCTCCTGCCCTTGCAACCGGAAACTGCGTGGTTCTTAAGCCAGCAGAACAGACCCCTTCTTCTGCCACATTACTAATGGAGAAAATAGCGGATGTTTTTCCTCCAGGAGTCATCAATGTAGTGCACGGCTTTGGTCCCGAAGCAGGTAAACCGCTTGCATCCAATAGCCGAGTAGATAAGGTTGCCTTCACCGGTGAGACTACAACAGGTCAGCTCATCATGCAGTACGCCTCTAAAAATCTGAATCCTGTTACTATGGAACTGGGAGGCAAGTCTCCAAACATATTCTTTAACAGCGTAATGGATCACGACGATGCCTTCCTCGATAAAGCGATCGAAGGGGCGGTTCTATTCGCCTTCAACCAAGGTGAAGTTTGCACCTGTCCTTCAAGACTGCTAGTTCAGGAGGATATCTATGACGCCTTTATGGAACGAGTGATCGCGCGAACCAAGGCAATCATACAAAATTCATCGTACGACATCAATACAATGGTTGGAGCACAAGCTTCAAATGATCAACAAGAAAAAATCCTTTCCTATATCAATATTGGTAAGGAAGAGGGGGCTAAAGTACTTTGCGGCGGGGCCGCTAATACCGATGGAGATCTTGCTAAAGGATTCTACATTCAACCCACTATTCTAGAGGGACACAACAAAATGCGTGTTTTTCAAGAAGAAATCTTCGGGCCTGTACTTTGTGTAACCAAGTTCAAAGATGAAGCAGAAGCTCTAGAGATTGCCAACGACACCCTTTACGGGCTTGGAGCTGGGGTCTGGACAAGAGATGCCCATCAACTTTATCAAATACCAAGAGCAATTGAGGCCGGACGTGTATGGGTGAATTGCTACCACGCCTACCCTGCGCATGCTCCTTTTGGAGGATATAAAAAATCTGGTTTCGGACGAGAAACACATCAAATGATGATGTCACATTACCGCCAAACTAAGAACATGCTTATCTCATACGATAAGAACAAATTAGGTTTCTTTTAGACCTAATGTTTGAGTATCTTAAAAGGCGAGGAAGCATAACTTTCTCGCCTTTTTATCATGACAAGAATCGATATCACACCAGAAGCTACAGCAGTTGTTCGAAAACTCGAAGCAGCCCATGGCCCCCTCATCTTTCACCAAAGCGGAGGTTGCTGTGACGGCTCAGCCCCCATGATCTTCGAAAAAGATGATATGTATCTCGACGATAGCGACGTCTTTTTAGGAGAACCTGCCGGAGTACCCTTTTATATGAATAAAGACCAATTTGAATA